>NZ_JACAQY010000071.1:0-103072 GCF_013386835.1 Pseudomonas sp. IPO3774 | reverse complement strand
ACTTGGTCCTTGAGACCGCCGAGGTTAGAGAGAATTCCTTGTGGATTTCGATGTTTTTGTTCTATGGAATAATCGGAGTTTTAGTATTTCTCTCGCTTGTCGTTCTTGGAATGCTTAGGGCAAGAATGGTTAATAGGGAGTTTGTTGTTTTCTATTTGTCAGTACTTGTTGCCTCTACAATAAATTCTGCCGGTGGCTTTTATCTGTATTCGTTATTGTATTTCTCAGTAATAGTTATACTTTTCGGAAGGAAGTCAAGAGAGGTAGATGGATTTCATACCCAGCAAGAAGCGCATCAAGATGATTTGACTTCTTCTACAGAATAAAAAGCGAGAGGGAATTATGGTAGGTGAAAATAAAGAAAATTATCTCTCCTGGAAGGGCTGGGATTGTGATTCCTTTGGTTCGCATAGCAAGTGGCACAGATCCTTTTTTAATTCTGAACTTAAGAGGACGGGCGTTTCAAATATTGAAAGCGTTCTAGAGATTGGGTTTGGAAATGGAGAGTTCATGTCATTCGCTGTTGATTCCGGACTTGAAACTGTAGGGGTCGAGTTAAATGATGAGCTTGTGGGCATGGCTTCATCTATGGGGTATGAGTCATATTCTAGTTTGTCCGATATTCCAAGCGGTAAAAGATTTGATGTTGTCGCAATCTTCGATGTATTAGAGCATATCGATCAGGTTGAAATTCCTGGTTTTTTAGCCGAGGTAAAAAACAAGCTAAATCCTGGCGGTGCAATATTGGCTAGGTTCCCAAATGGCGATAGTCCTCTTGGCCGAATTCATCAGCACGGAGATGTTACGCATAAGACAACTATCGGTAGCGGGAAAATTAGATATTTTGCAGATTCTGTTGGTCTTAGTGTTAGATACTGCGGTGCTCCATCAATGCCAATATTTGGATCTCCTGCTAAATACGCGATTTACAATTTATTCGCGAGACCCATAAGATGGATCTTTGATAGATTCTTTGGTTTTTTATATCTTCAAAGAGTAGACGTGACATTCTCTCCGAATTTAACAGTTGTTCTTGCCTTGGATTGATATACATAACATGGATTTGATCTCACTCAGCTGGATATTCAATAATTGATTGCCACCAAATACAAGCCCGCCAATGAGCGGGCTTTTTTTCGCCTTGAGAAAAGCATGCCGATTACGGCGCAGCAATTGCTGCAGATCCTCTCGAGCTCCGGCCGCCAAGCCGGCGTTTTTGTTCCTGTGCTGAATTCGGCCATGGCCAAGTACGGAATCGTCACTCGACTGCGCATTGCTGCGTTCATCGCCCAGGTCGGGCATGAGTCGGGGCCGTTCCGCTGGCTGAAAGAGTTGTGGGGCCCCACAGCGCAGCAGGCAGGCTACGAACGGCGCACCGATTTGGGTAATACGGTGAATGGTGATGGCTTTAAGTACCGTGGCCGCGGCCTGATCCAGATCACCGGGCGGGCCAACTACAAGTCGTGTGGCGATGCCCTGGGCTTGGACCTGATCAATCAGCCCGAACTGCTCGAGCAGCCGCAATACGCCACGATGTCGGCGGCGTGGTTCTGGTCGACGCGGGGCTTAATACCCTGGCGGATCAGGGCGACTTCGTGAAGATCACTCGCCGCATCAATGGCGGAATCAATGGACTGGAAGATCGCCAGGCGCTGTATGACAAAGCGCTGGAGGTGCTGGCATGACGACCATGCAGAAGCTGGCAGGCTTGGCGTCGCTGATCCTGCTGGCCATGGCCGTTAGCGTCGGCGCTGCCTGGAAGGTGCAGGACTGGCGGTTTGACGGGAAGCTGGCAAAGCAGGCGGGGCAATTCCAGACGGACCTTGACGCGATCGGCAATGCCGCTAGCGCCGAGGCCCGCGCCGAGCAGGACAAGCGCCTGGCCATCGAGCAGCACCTGGCCGCCTCCAACCAACAACACACCAAGGAATTATCCGATGCTCAGCGCAATCAGGCTTTGCTGCGTGACCGCCAGCTACGGCGCCCCTGGCGCTTTAAGGAAAACCACCGAGCATGACTGCACGCACCTTGCGTATCTGGTTTCTGGTCCACAAATGGACCAGCCTGATCGCTACCGTTTTCCTGTTGTTGCTGTGCCTGACGGGGCTGCCACTGATCTTTCATGAAGAGATTGAGCACTACTTCGAGCCGCCGCCGCCCCTGCGCCCGCTGACCGCCGATACACCACGAATCGACTACGACACCGTCATTGCCAGTGCATTGGTGGCGCAGCCGGGGGAGGTCGTGCGTTTTGTCGGTTTCGATCCGGAAAGTCCGCTCGGTACGGTGTACACGGCAACGAGCATTATGCCGCCACCGATCGAGGGGCATTCGCAGTCGTTCGATACACGCACTGGCGAGTTATTTCCTGCGGTGCCGCCAGACGAAGGGTTCATGAACCTGATGTTGCGCCTGCATACCGATTTATTCATGGGGTTGCCCGGTTATCTGTTCCTCGGTTTCATGGGGCTGCTGTTGGTCGCGGCGCTGGTGTCCGGCGTGGTGGTGTACACACCGTTCATGCGCAAGCTGGACTTCGCCACTGTGCGCAACGGGCGCAGTTCACGCTTGAAGTGGCTGGACCTGCATAACGTGCTCGGCATCGTCACCCTCGCCTGGGTGTTGGTGGTGGGGCTGACAGGCGTGATCAATACGCTGGCATTGCCCATTTTCGACTTTTGGCAGAGTGACCAGTTGGCGCAGATGACCGCGCCCTACAAGGATGCGCCGCCGCTGGAGCGCCTCGGGTCGTTGCAAAAAGCGCTGGATACCGCGCGTAAGGCGGCGCCAGGCATGGAGCCCAGCTTCATCGCCTTTCCCGGTACTCAGTTCAGCAGCCAGCACCATTACGCAGTGTTCATGCGCGGCACCACGCCGCTCACTGCGCGATTGCTCAAGCCGGCCCTGGTGGATGCGAGTACCGGCGAGCTGACCGACATGCGTGAGATGCCGTTGTACGTGAAAACCTTGCTGGTTTCGCAGCCGCTGCATTTTGGTGATTACGGTGGTGTGCCGCTGAAGATCATCTGGACGCTGCTCGATCTCATCAGCATCGTCATCCTCGGCAGTGGGCTCTACCTGTGGCTGAGCCGTCGCAAGGTACCGTTGCAAAAACGCTTGGATGAATTGCATGCCAGCGGGCCGGAAATGGGGGGCCGATCATGAGGCGCGGACTGTGGATGATCTTTCGCTGGCCGCTGTTGCTCTTTGTTCTAAGCCTGTTCGGATTGCTCTCGGCGCTGATCGGTGACGGCGTCTATGACCTGCTTTCATGGCTCAGCCTGGGGGTGCCGTTGGGGCTGGTCGGGGTGGTTTGGCTGCGTTTGCGTTCAGCCAAACGATGATTGGCGCGATCCTCCGCGCCGTCATCAACAGCGTCAGCTTCCACTCGGTTGCAGGTCGATTTTCTCCCAGCGGCAACTCACCCACGGAGTTCGCCAGGGCATTGGGCATGCTCAGCGCCGCGACGAAGTCGTGAATGCCGCTGTACTGGGAAAGTCTTCCGCACATGGCCAAGCCCTCAACCTGAAACCTGAGCTTAGACAATGGTTTTCGGGTGAGACATCAGTTCGTTCAGCACACTGCGCAGCCTCTCGGCCTCGCGCGTGCTGAGTCGATCTGAAGTGGTGAGGTTGGCGATCTGCTTCCTCATCGCTGCAGCTTCGGCACCGCGCAGCCTGAGGTATCCGGCAAACTCTTCGTTCTTTGCCTGTGCTTCTGTCAGCATCGCGACCAGGCCGAAGATATCCGCCCGGGCCTTGCGCAGTTGCAGGTTCAGTTCCTGGATCTCGTTCTCGAGCAGCCGGGCATGTTGTTTGTGCATTTCGAGAGGCGTGGGGATGCCAAGCCACCCGCAGGTGTCTTCGTCGATATTCATAGGAGGTATTTCGGGTGCTGTATGTGTATACAGTATTCGAGATTGGGTGAAGTGGAATGCTTGAGGCGACGAACTGCAGGGTTACCCGACGATCAGTCGGGCGCGGGCCTCCCACTCTTTACTATTTACCGGCGGTGATACGCGCCATGAACTGACGCGTCAGGCTGGCAATCTGTTCGGTCTTTTCATCCAGTGCGAAATGCCCCGCGTCCATAATATGAACCTCGGCCCCCGGCACATCATCCTTGTAGCGCATGGCTCCCGGCACAATGAACGACGGGTCGTATTTTCCCCACATGACCAACATCGGCGGTTGGTTGTCTTTCAACCATTGCTGCCATTTAGGGTAAGAGGCGACGTTGTTTCGGTAGTCCAGCAACAACGCCGACTGTATCGCCCGCTGGCCCGGGCGGGATAAGGCGGCAAACTCGTCTTCCCAGGCATCAGGGTTGTAACGCTCGGGATGAGGGCTGGTGCCCAGGTGGCGCTGCTTCGTGCCTTCGTACCCCGTGAACCCATCGACTTGTTCGGGATGTTCGGCGGGAGCCTTCCAGTACTTGGCGATGTTCGCCCACTTGGCACCCAGGCCTTCGTCATAGGCATTGGCGTTCTGGATGATGATGCCGTGCAGTTTTTGCGGCGCGTTGAGGATCATCCGAAAGCCTACCGGGCCGCCGTAGTCCTGCATAAACAGGGTGTATTCATGGATTTGCAATTGCGTGAGCAGCTTGCTCATGGTGTCGGCCAGATGGTCAAACGTGTAGGTGTAGGTCGCGGGCGAGGGCGCGTCGCTTCTGCCGAACCCGGGGTAGTCGGGTGCGATCACGTGATACCGGTCAGCAAGCAGCGGGATCAGCGAATCCCACATGCGCGAGGACGAAGGGTAGCCATGGAGCAGCACAAGGGTCGGCGCGTCCCTGGGGCCGGCCTCGCGATAGAAAACCCTCACGCCGTCCACACTGGACCAATGATAGCCAGTGGACTCGGTGGTATAGGGGACGGACGGCACCGGTTCGCTGGCGTGTGCCGGTGCGGTCATCGAAAGAGTGGTCATAAGTGCTCCCAGCGTGCAAAAGGTGGCGATGTTCATTGAGGCCCTGAGCTCTGATTTGCGCATTTCCCGGTGAAATGCAGCTGCGATCAGAGTGAACGCATCCGGGAACTCACACCATTGGCCCAATGACCATTTTTCATTAGAATCGGGCCAATCTCGATCAGGCCCGCCCTATGAAAAAAAGTGTGAAAGTTGCAGTCATCGCTTTTAACGGCATCAGCCCCTTTCACCTTTCTGTGCCGTGCCTCGTATTTGGTAAAGATCGCCGAGTGGGGGATTCGCCCTGGTTTGAATTGGTGGTCTGCGCGGGCGAAGAGGGGGCGCTGGTTACCAACGCCGGTTTCGCGATCCACTGTGACCATGGTTTGGACCAGGTTGCAGGAGCTGACATCGTCATCATTCCCAGCTGGCGGGACGTCACCGAAAGGCCGCCGTGCGCACTCCTCGAAACGCTTCAGGCAGCCCATGAACGGGGCGCGCTGGTGGTCGGCCTGTGCCTGGGGGCGTTCGTGCTTGCCCATGCGGGCCTGCTGTGCGACAAGCGGGCAACCACGCACTGGGCGTGGGCGGCGCATCTGGCGCGAGATTTCCCACGCATTGAAGTGGACCCCAAAGTGCTCTATGTCGAGGCGCAGCAAATCCTGACCTCTGCAGGCGTGGCCGCAGGGCTCGATTGCTGTATTCATATCGTCAGGCGGATCTATGGGCGGGGGGTTGCCAACGCGTTGGCGCGTCAACTGCTGGTTTCCCCCCATCGCGACGGAGGCCAGGCCCAGTTCATCAGCCAGCCTGTTCCTCAAGGCGCAAGCGACCAGCGTCTCGGCCAGTTGCTGGACTGGCTTCGGGCAAACCTGGGACAACCGTTGTCAATCGATCAGGTGGCGACGAGGCTGGCGATGAGTCGACGCAGTTTCACCCGGCACTTCAAGCAACTGACCGGCTCGACGTTTGGCAAGTGGCTCACGAATGAGCGAATCAAGGCCGTCCAACTGCAACTTGAAACAACCGACCACAGCGTCGAGTCGATCGCTGACGCTTGCGGGTTTGGTACAAGCCTGTCGTTACGCCAGCACTTTTTCTCGATCGTGGGCGTGAGCCCCACAACCTACCGGAAGGCTTATCATCGATAGGGAGCTACCTGTAATTTCCGGTTCCGATACCCGTTCGCTGACGTGCAGCGACGGAGCGAAAACTGGCCAGTGACTCCTGCGGGTACAAGGCCGAAAAGCTCTCCAGGCAACCGCCTGCAAGTGAAAGCGATTTGGCCTCGGGCTGGCAGTTTCCTCCTGACTGACTAACCTTCTACGCATCGGCCATCCTTGTACAAGTGTCAAGGGTCCACCTCAGGGACCTGAATCGGCGCGCTGGGTTGGCAAGTCATAAGGAGAGCTTCATGAATGGACTTATCTCAAGAGTCTTACTGGCGTTGACGACACTGGCCTGGGTGTCCGGCTCGCAGGCCGCGACCACCGTCACCGGTCAAATCAGTGCGTCGCTGATATTGATCAACAGTTGCCTGGTCAACGGCGTAGGAGGCACCACAGGCTTGAATTTCGGTGCGTTGAACTTTGGTACCGCCAACACCCTGTATACAGAGGCTGATGGGCAAGTGCTGGGCGGCGGCGGGGCGCCTTTGTCTATTCAATGCTCGGCGGGTACTTCGCCGGTATTGACCATCACGTCCGGCGCCAATGATGGCAAATCCACCGGTGGAACGCGTGCCCTGGCAGACGGTGCCGGCCACTTTGCGCCCTATGACATCTACACCGACGCCGCCCACACGCAAATTCTTGCCAACAACGGCACTATCAATCTGGCGGCCAGCACCGGGGTTGCGCAAACCGTGAATATTTACGGTAAATCCCCAGGCAAGGTGGGTTTGCCGGCCGGCACTTATACCGACACGATTGCGGTCACGCTGACGTTTTGAATATGAGGTATATCGCTTGCGGCAATCTTCGGATGCCAAGGGAAATAATTTATTTGCTGTTCCATTTTGAACTCCGTCTTCCATTTTTGAGCGGGAGACGGCATAGATTTATTGATTTTTAAATTGATCTCTACCTGTATCGCATTCACACCCCTAAAGACATCTACGGGATGACAGGAGTTGGATGATCAGGTGCATGCATCATGTTAATATCGCCACCCCTCGTGACCGAGGGGCCTCTGGCGGGCAGGCTGGTCGAGAGAAAATCCCCTTGTTTCCTGAGATTTATAGCTTGATGTGCCATTTTTAACGTCCATGGCATGATTTCGTGGGCGTTAATCAGCCGATATTCATTTTTCCATTTAAAGCTGCGCTTGCTATGGCAGCAGTTCAGAAACTATACGCCTCAAAAGGAAGAGTCATGGCCGTACCACGCATTATTTTCCCAATAGCCATTGCTGTTGTCGTGCTCGGAGCCGGCACGCTGATCTATCAGGGCCTCAACGGCACAAGCAGCTCGCTGAGCTGCGCAGATGATTTCTCGCAAGCCACGGTTATCGAGGGTGTTAAAGGTACAGTTGCCGGCGACACTACACTAGCCACCAGCCAGGCTGGTGAGTCTGGACATATTCCTTTTGCCAAGCCTTACCATTCGGTCTGGTGCAAATGGACTTCGCCAGAAGATGCAAGCTTCACATTTGATACCACAGGCTCAAAATTCGACACCGTGCTTGCCGTTTATAAAAGCACGAGCCTGAATTCGATGCCGGTGGCCGGCACGAACAATAACCAGTCGGAAAATGATGTAACCAGTGCTGTGACTTTTTCAGCCAAGAAGGGTGAAACCTATTCGATTGCCGTCGATGGGTTTGAAGGTGCTTACGGTAAGTACATCCTCAACTGGGCCAAGAAATAAGCGAACATGGCAGCTGTCGGCGGCCATTGGCTAAGGTGAAGGGGGACGACAATCCTCCACACCAGAAAACCCCGTAGATTAACGTCTACGGGGTTTTTTATTGTCTGCCGGTAAGTACGATGGGCGAAAAAACCGCAATCGCGGGCCTTCTCGCAGGGCAGCCCGACTTACTTGAACAAGCCGCCAATTGCGTTGATCGCATCCGCAGCCTTGTTCACGTTTTGCTGGCGCTGAGGGTTAGTGTCCACTTGTGCCTGAGTGTTGTAGGTGCTGTTGCTGCAGCTCTTGTTGGTTTGTGTCAGTGCTGCCTGGAACGCGGTCGCGCGCAACGTATCGCCCTTGGCATTGGCCGCATTGATATTGGTCTGCAGGTCGCGGATCTGTTGCTGGCAGGAGGCACTGTTGGCGTTGACGGTGTTGTTGCTGTTGCCGGCACCCCCCAAGGCAGATGACAGGGCACCGGTGAGGGCAGACAGGTCGGCGGCGTGGGCGGTCAAAGTGAACAGGCTGAACAGGGCGGCGGCTGGGGCGAGTTTGGAAAGACGCATGGCAAACCTCAATGTTTTATTGCCTGCGCATCTCCGGGGGCCCGAGCAGGCGCAGAACAATATCCGTATAGAGGTGAGCGCTCGGGTGGGGCGAAATATATTTGGTCAAATTTTGACCTTCAACCGTGAAACTCCATAAATGTGAGTTGTTTCACGTTGTTTGTCTGGCATTGACGACGTATCAAGGTGAGGGCACGAGCCCGAGTGATGCGCGATGCAAGCTGAAACGCCTGGGTGCTTCACTTGGCGCAACAAACACCCGATAGCTTCACCAGCAGTGTCAGCGCGACAATTGCCCAGCCAAAGTTGAGTGCGACAAACATCCATTCCGGCGGATTTGTACCCAGGAAAATCGTCGAGGTAACCGTCAAGAAAACCATCAAAAGACCAATTGGGAGCCAGAACCAGAGGTGTTTCTGGCGCTGGCACACCTCTATGTGCAGCGGGCTATCTTCATGGAGCGTCATGTGTTGTCGGCCTCGGTAACCTGCTGCTTCCCTGCCGATGTTCAGCTCAAGAGCGCTATCCTGAGCAATGAGTCCAGGTGATGCAAGGTGCATTCGCCGTTAGTGTCCATATGAATGGACTCCGGTCTTGCGTATAAGCGTATGGTGGGTGTTAAACACGGTTATTGAGGTACCCACCATGGACGACAAGCTCGGCGCCCGCCTGAAAGAAGAACGCAAGGTCCTTGGGCTTTCCCAGCAGGAGTTTGGTGCGATTGGCGGTGTCGCCGCCAATGCCCAGGTGCATTACGAAAGTGGAGTGCGGCTGCCCAAGTCCGATTACCTGATTGCCCTTCGGCGCAAGGGGGTGGACGTGATTTTCGTGCTGACGGGGGAGAGGGCGGCGATCAACCAGGACGACCTGAGTGAAAAGGAGACATCGATTATCAACCAATACCGCACGCTGGACTGCCTGGATCAGGAGGCGATTGCGCAAATCACTTCGTCGCTGTCCGCTGATTAATGGCACAGGGCAAGGAACCGCTTGATGTATAGCTGGCAGTGCATGTGCGCTATTACTGTTTGTTGAATGCCCGGGCCTGATGAAGTGTATGCCCGTATCTCCCGGTAGCTGTACGGGGCGAATACCGACGCAACGTTCTACTGTCTTGGCCACAGTACTTCGTTCGGATGTTGCCCATGTTCATGTCTTCAAGCCTGTTGTCAGCCTTTGCGCTGTTCGCCTTTGTCTCCTCGATTACGCCCGGCCCCAATAACACCATGTTGCTGGCGTCCGGGGTGAACTTCGGTTTTATTCGCTCGATCCCCCATGCACTGGGCATCAGCATTGGCTTCATGTTGTTGGTGATCGCCGTGGGCCTGGGCCTGGGAGAAGTGTTCAAGGCGTTTCCGTGGGCCTACACCGTATTGCGTTATGTGGGGGCGGCGTATTTGCTGTACCTCGCCTGGAAAATCGCAACGTCCAGCGCGATGTCCGATGACACCGATAACAAGCGCAAACCCATGACGTTTCTCGGCGCGGCGGCCTTCCAGTGGGTCAACCCCAAGGCCTGGGTCATGGCGCTGGGCGCGATCACCACCTACACGCCTGCCGAGGGTTATGTCACCAACGTGCTGTTGATTGCTGCGGTGTTTGCCTTGGTAAACCTGCCCAGCGTTTGCGTATGGGCCGGCTGTGGCAGCGGCTTGCGCAATGTACTGCGCGAGCCACGCTGGTTGCGGGTGTTCAACTGGTCGATGGCGGGGCTGTTGGTGCTGTCGTTGTATCCGATGTGTTTTGCCGGCTGACACGCCCTCTGACCTCCAGCGGGTTGCGTCAGCAGGCCATGGATCCTAGACCGGTGAGATGGTGGCCAGCAGACCAATTGCGATGGTCAGCGCAAGAAAACCGAACAGGAAAAATGCCATCTTAGCCATAAGGCCTCCGAAATGAACGGGCCGGCAGGACGGTTCCTGCCGGGCTCCACGGGCGTGTCGGGAGTGGGTGTATTGTCAGGGCAGGGCGGTTTTCGATACAGGGGCAGATGCAGAAGAAAAAAGCGTATCAGATGGGCCGGGGCGCCGCAGGAGCAGGAAAGCCGGGGATGATCATTTTGGGGTATCAGGGAATAAACAGCGGCTCAGTGCCTTGTGGGCGAGGCTGGTGAAGGAACTAACCTTTTGCGCGGAGTATCGTATCCACGATTTTCGTGGGAGGTTGAAGGCGAACTGCGTCGTGCGTGGCTATTCTCAAGCGGCGCTGGGAGGGTTCCTTGAAGTGATTTCATCGGGGCGAGTAGGCAAATGGGCAAGACATTGGCTGCGCTGTCGTTTTTGATGACCCTGGTTTGGGTTTCAGTGGTTATTGCGGTAATGACTTATTTTTCCTGATGCAGGTGGGGCACGGGTGCGGCACCTGGTGAAGCGGTCGGTATCGCCATTGCCCACTCCCGCCTGCAAAATCTGTAGATGACTGATCTGGCGAGCTTTTTTGTTTGCCAGGGCGCCGCTTGATTGTTTGAAAAAGCCCGCACCCGACCTTGCATCGAGGGGGCTTGATCTATATATTCCCTAGCCTGCTGCAACGCGCAAGGGCTTTTAACGCTGCTTGGCCTGCTGCATAGCGCTACCGCCCGAATGGCGAAACTGGTAGACGCATGGGACTTAAAATCCCCCGCTCGTAAGGGCGTGCCGGTTCGATTCCGGCTTCGGGCACCATCATATTCAAGGGTTTGCTGGGTTTTAGGACTTGGCTGGCTCTTTGTTTTTTTCCGCAATATTCTTCTCCTTTCCGCAATTCACTTCGTCGGCGTAACTTTTTTGCCGATGCGTTTGCGAATGTAGTTCTCTGTCATCACCACGGTTGTGTGTCCAAGCTGATCTCTGGCTTGCAGAATATCTCCGCTTGATTCCGCCTTATCGGTACCAGCCTTTGCGCGCAGGTCCCGCATCTGAAAGTCTGCCTTTTTTACGCCGGCAGCTTCTCTCGCAGCATCAAATCTCCCCCGTAACATACTGCTGGTCATGGGCTGCCCGTTGTCCATTACGATGAGTTTGCTGGACCGGATTTTATGGCTGTCTTTCCTGGCCAGTATTCGGTCGATCACAACCTTCAACTCCCCAACGATTTCAATTCGTCGCTTGGCCTTGGTTTTTCCCTGCTGCACAGCAAGGCGATCCTCCCTGATATCGCGCTCATCCATTTTTAGGGTGTCAGCGATACGCTGACCTGTCAGGTAGAACAGATCGAGCGCGTCTTTTAGCGGCTGGTCTGCGTGCAAATACACCATCGCGAGCATTTCATCTTCGACGTAGATGTCACGTCCGCTTTCCTTATTGCCTTTAACACCGGCGCAGGGATTGGCCAAGGACGTGTAGCCGCTGGTCCTGGCGAAGTTCCAGATCGAGCTGAGCAACGCTTTCTCGCGATTTGCACGCACAGGAGCAGTCTTTCCTCGATGTCTCAAGTACTGAGCAACGTGCTGGGGCTCAATAGCTTCCAGCGGGGCTGGTGGGTCATTGAAAAAGGCAAGTAGCTGCTTCAGCTCTCTGGCGTTGTCTTTCTGCGTCGCCGGCGCTTTAGTTGGAACAACTTCCAGCATGTATTTTTCAGCGACATAGGCGAAAGTCAGTACATCCTGCGCCATGGCCTGGGATACACGGCTTTTTTCGAGCTTTGCATATTCCAAAATTGCCAGCCCGTAGTCCTTGCCCAATGGTATTTCTTTGCGTGGCGTCCCGCCTGTGTCGTAAAGGTAATACGTCGTGTCGCCACGCTTCCTTTCGCGTAGCCGGGGAATGCTCCCAGGCCGGGTTGGTTTTCGTCCCATCTACCCCACCAGCCGCGGTTGCCATTTCGGTTTTTCCATCACGCCGGCAGCCTCGCCAGTGAGTGCAGATGCGATGACGCAAGGCCACCCGCTGCGTTTGATGGTGTGGCGAATGCCGTTTCTTTTGAGAACTTGCACCTGGCCTGCTTTCGTTTTCGCGCCGGTAAGCGTGCAAACCTCTTCATGCGATAGGAAGTGAATACCGTCCATAACTACCTCCCACCGGCCGCCGTGGGCCGGGCTGTCTTGATGATGTGAATGACCAGGCTGAAGGTGATCAGCATCCAGCCGCAGGTGCCGGCGAAGCCGTAGAGGATGTCGGCCGTTTCGCCATCCGCCAGAAGGCGTGGGCCGAGCCAAAAGAACCAGCCGGCGGTGCCGACCAGGTACAGCAAAGCGCCCACCAGGATCAGGGTGAGTTTGATTGCGAACATGTGGTGTCCTTGCCGCGCTGGGCGGCAGAAGGTGGGTTAGGGTTATGCTCTTTCGCAGAGGTCCAGGCCGATCTGGCTTACGCGATCGACACAGGCGGGGTTAAGCCAGATGCATTCGGTTCGGTTGGCGGTGCCGCGCCCTGCGCTGATGCGGGCGGATGTGCTGTAGCTGGCCCAGCCGGGTAGCAGCTCCGCGTACAGGTCACTCGGGTAACCCGATAGCACGACCATTCCTTCTAGCTCGAGCAAAACGCCGAGTAGATCTCGATGTGCGGCGTCATCCATCTCGTGTCTGTAGTACCGTCCGCTCGACGCGCCCTTGTACCTGGTGTCATGCACATAGGGCGGGTCGACGTAGTGCAATGTCTGCGGCCCGTCATGCGCCTTGATCACTTCGATCGCGGGGCGGTTTTCGATTAGGACGCCGCTCAGCCTCTGGCCAACCTCGGCGAGCTGCTCTGGATAAGTTGCCCAAAGTGATTGCGCGGTGCCGTACTGGCGTTTTGTATCGATGCGAAAGCCGGTGACGCCCTTGGTGGCACCGGCGGAGCCGAAGCCCATTTGCGCCCTGATGATTGTTCGTCTTGCACGCTCGATTGGTTCGGCGCTCGACTCCCAGGACAGTTCGAACTCTTCGCGGGAATAGGGCGTGAATACCAGGCGCTCGACCAGTCCCGATCGCGAGTCCTGATCTTGCAAAACCCTGAACAGATTCACGATGTCGCCATCGAGGTCGTTGTACACCTCGGCATACGACCGCGGCTTTTGCATCAGCACGCCAGCGGCGCCGCCGAACGACTCTACGTAGCAGGTGTGCGGTGGGAAGTGTTGCAACACCCACGGCGCAAGCCGGAACTTGGCGCCGTGGTACCGGATGACCGGGGCGGTGATGGTCATAAATATTTTCCAGGCGTGCGCCCGCCGCTCACCGGCAGGCATCTAGGGGAATGGAGTGATGGCTTTTTGCTCGGGTATCTCGACCCTTTGGATGGGTGTACAACAGGTGTTCAAGTCGTTGCGACTGTGGGAGGACGCGTGTCACACAACCTAGATGTGCCGATCGCTCATGAGTACCGAGGTCACACGGTATTCCTCAAGTTCGTCTGGAAAAGGCCGAACGACCCGGTGCCTACATCCGCGACAATCATCGAGCCCGTGGACATACACGGAATGGGTGAAGTCGCAGCTGAGATAACAGGACCGTGGTCCGATTACCCGGCGGCCCTGGACGAAGCGATGTCGGTCGCAGAGCGCTGGGTTGATAGTCAGTTGCCCTAGTCAACCTCGACAAGATGCTGTTCTTGAGTTTCATTTCTGAGGCGTGTCAATATTCCTGCGCCCATAAAGGAGTGTGCGGATGAGTACTTACTGGAGTGAAATCGCTGATCTGGCTCGCCAAGTGGCTAGCGCGAGCAAGCGTTTGGAAGATTTTTTCCAGCGTGTTCCTGATCCGTGGAAGGCGGCTGACAAGAAGGCATTCGCTGCTCTACATGCCGATCTTCTTCAAGCCCAAGATGCCTACTCATCATTTGAGCACTCCAAGCTCGACGTTTAAGTACCTTCTGATAAGGCCAGGCACGTAGGGGGATTGGGGTTAAACGAGTTCGGCAGGGACGCTGCAGGTCTTGCCGATGGCTACCGCCAGTACGGCGCGGCACACCGCAATCGCTCGCGTCTCGCCGTGAACGCGCTGAAACGGATCGCGCTTCGTGTCGGCCACCCAGTTAACGGCGTGGCCGGGCTCGACCCACACGGCGTACTTGGCGACCAGGCGCTCGCACTGTTCGGCGTCCACCGGTGGCGCACAGAAGGCCAGTTGCAGTTGGCCGGTCGCCGGTGACGGGGAACCTTCGATTGACTCTACGGCCCAGCCAAGCGCAGACCCTGCCAGATCTTCGGTTCGAATGCTGACCATGCGACTCATGGCCTCGGCCCCTTGTAGATGAAGACGTAGGCGAACCAGAGGGTGGCGATCATGGAGTCACCCCATCAGATTTGTATTTGGTCAGCCGCCACTTGGTGTTGTTGCTCTGGCTGTGGTCCGACTCGACTAGGCCTTCACGCTTCATCAGTTCCAGCTCGCGGCGGATCTGTTTGGTGGTGAACGGCTCGATATGGAACCGGAACCACCAGGTGCAGAACCAATTGTCGCGGGAGCCGCCGACGCCGCTCATGTATGTGGTGGTGCGCTGGCGTAGGGTCATGGCGTCACCCGCTGGCCGAGCATCACGTCGGCGACAATTTCCCAGAGCTGGGCCGGTGACCACTGGTACCGGTCGAAGTCTGTGTCCGGCTGAACGCCATAGGTGCAGGTCGAATGCGCGCCCGCCGGGTACTCTCCGCGCTTGGCCATGATCGTTGCCACGCGTCCGTCACCACCGGGTTCGGTGCGGTGGAAGTCATACGCGATGGTGTTGTAGTCGTTGCCGGCCTCGATCCTGAATGTGCCGTCCGGCACCAGGTTGGCTCGGCCGTCTGGCGTCCAGGGCCTGCCGCCGCCCGCGGTGCGGACGCCTTCGTGCAGGTACAGCATGTATTCTCCGTCATCGCAGAGCTCAAGTTCGAAGCAGTGGTTGATCTGTGTGCCCACGATCACCCGCGACATGAAGTTGAAGCGGTGGTCATGGATGGCCGAGTGCTCAAAGCAGGCGCGGCGCGGTAACTCTGAGTGCCAGACATGCAGGCGCTGATTGCCTTCCAGCTGGACCTGCACAAAGCCCAGGCCGTGCAGTGTGATCTTGTCGGTCATTACGTCGTCGATGATGCTCACGGCAACACTCGTCCTTGCCGCTATAGCGGCTGACTTTGAAGGGGGAGGGGATGAGCAGAAATATATAAGTACATCGCACTCAAAGCCGCGAAATAGGCCCATACTCCGGCGCTTTGGGGGGCTCGGAAATGTTCACTCGCGGTAGAACCTTTTGGACTTGGGCAAATCCGCACCTTCATTGCCGAACCAAAGATGAGCGTCTTGCTGACGGCGCTCAGGTCAACGTTCAGGTGCGGACTTCAAGCACAGGCGCTGTGCAGCTGTTTCTTGGGTTATACGCTCCGAAAGGAATTATGATTTTTGAGGAGTCGTTTGACTCACGGCCTGGCCAAACAATGACGCAAGCGATGGAGTGGGGCATATCCAGAGCAAAAGAACTCTGGACTACCTCCAGGGAAAAATCTCTGAATACGCGTAAGTTTTCAAAGCTCCCTCGATCGATATCTGAGTAGTCCACGTGACCGCTCATCGCTCTATTTGAGTGCGCACATGTAATTAGATGTCACTGCTTCGGTGGGAACATTCCGGGGCCTCCGGCAATAACCGCCGCAAGGCGAATTTATGAGCGGAATAGATGACTTCAGATTCAAATCTCACCAGCTCTTAATCGAGCTCGACGCAGCCACCAGCAAAATGATGATGATGGTTTCTGCGAGGGAAGTTTCGGGGCTTGACTGGGACGCCGCCACGTTGCGCCATCACGATGCCTTTGAGGCATGGAACTCGTTTCTCAACTCCCCCAACGCACTCTTGGATGGCCCGGTACCTTCGGTTTGATCGCCGGCAGGCATGTAGGGGGATTGGGGTTAGGCGAATTCGGCGGGGACGCTGCAGGTCTTGCCGATGGCTTTCACCAGCACGGCCCGGCACACCGCGATTGCCCGGGTCTCGCCGTGCACGCGCTGGAACGGATCGCGCCGCGTGTCGGCCACCCAATTGACGGCGTGGCCGGGCTCGACCCAGACGTCGTACTTGGCGATCAGGAGCTCGCACTGGGCTTCGTCCACCGGTGGCGTGCAGAAGGCCAACTGCAGTTGACCGGAGGCCGGCGTTGGCGCGTCTTCAATCGATTCGATGGCCCAGCCCAGCGCGGCACCGTCCAACTCTTCGGTGTGGACGCTCACCATTCGGCGCATCAATTCGATTCCCCCTCGATAGTGATGCCAGCAGCGTCGACTGCCTTGAAGCACGCGCTGCGCATGCGATTTGCGGCGTGGTATCCGTCCATGTGGCTGTCGTCGATAGCCTCTTCTGGCTCATCCGGAACTTGCGGTACCGGCGGCAGCTCCACCACCAGCATCTCGCGCGAACGCTTGAACCAGTGCCACGCCTTTGCAATACACGGATCGCCGTAGCTTCCGTTCGAGAGCCGGCAATTCTTCACCAGCGCCGGGAGCCGGTGTGCATGGGCGCAGTAGTCGGCTTCGAACTCGTCCTGCATTGTCTGCGTCATAGCCTCGGCCCCTTGTAGATGAAGACGTAGGCGAACCAGAGGGTGGCGATCATGGCTGCTGCTCCTTTTCGAAGTGGAACACCACCGGCGCGCCTGTCTCGGCGATCAGCCCGTAGGACTTGGCCAGGCGATAGATGGGGTGGTAGCTGTTGAGGGAGTTGATGTGCCCGGCGATCCACGTCCGCCAGCCTTCCAGGGTTTGGCCACCCTTGCTGATGTTGCAGGGCGCGCAGGCCGGCATCATGTTCTCCAGCACGTCATGCTCGGGGCGCAGCGGCTTGCCCGAAACCAGCTTCCAGGTGCCGGCGGCGGTCTTCTTGGACAGCAGCTCACGGACAACCGGGGCCAGGTGATCGGCGTGCCATCGGTCGCCCAACAGCACGCCGCAGTAGGCGCAGTGCCCGCCGTACTTCAGGCGCACTTGCTCGCGCTCAGCTTTCTTCAGGCGCATAGGTATCCTTGCCGCTATAGCGGCTGACTTTGAAGCGGGAGAGGGAAATTTGCTCTGGTCGACCTTCTGCCTGAGAATCCCGCATCTACTGCGAGAGTTATCAGGATGAAGGTTAGAACCAGCTGGTTGGAGCGGATAATCGTTGGAATATGTGTTGTGATCGCGATATGTGGCGCGTTAGCCGGTTATTTCTATGACCCGCCATGGCTGAATAGGGCTGGCTCGGTGATCATTGTTATCGGGGTGATCGCGGCGTCTGTCAGACTTCAGGAAGTGCTGACCTCTCAAATAAGTCGCTTCCGAGAAATGAGCGATGAAAAGCAATTGCAAGAGCTTTATGAGGTGCATGAGCGTTTTTTTGGTCGCCCTCTAGACGCCGCATACAAGAAAGGTTTGGAGTCGCTGGTAAATAAAGGGCTGGAGACAATGTTCGCCAATTACATTGAGCGACGAGTCAAGCGGCTCAAGTCCGTGGAGTTGAGCATCCTCATTGCTGGCACCCTGATAAACGGTTTCGGAGATCTAGTAGTGCTAGGCATGCAAAAGCTGTCTTAGGTCCGATACAGCTTTTGAGGTGACGCGTTGCGACGTTTTCTAGCTGCTTACTGTGTTGCCCATCGATACCAGATCATGGGCATTCACAACCGTCATGCCGGAGAACTCTTCGGCAGTAGGCAAGTCTTCAAGGCAGCCGAATATCGGCATTCCCAGCTCGCGGGCCCGATGCACCTCGCCCAGCGTGCCGGCGCTGTACCGCCAACCATCAATCAGAACAACTGCGTCGCATCGCTCCATCAGAGCCAGTGTGCCGTCTAGGAAGAACTGGTCCTGATCGGGTAGCTCGTCATCGAAGTGAGCGGTATTGGTGTGTGGGCAGATTGGAAACCAGCCCAAACGCGCCGTGGAGACGGCTACGGCCCTCGCTGCAGATATGTTGTCGGCAATCTTTTCCCGACTGGACGCCCGGTATGGGCCAGCCACATACACGACAGGGATTTTGCTGCGCATGGTTGCCGGGTTGCGACCGTGGTTTCCGTGGTACTTGTGCTGCAGCTCAAAAGATCTCCGCGCTGCCGCGGCCTCAAACAGCGAATCAAATCTTCCGAGGAAAATCTGCCTGTTGTTTTGATAGGCGTATGCCTTCCAGCTTGAACGCTCATCCCAGGAAACGCCGCGAACACCGGTCAGGTTCCCGCTATTGAGTTTTTGGTTCCTGGCGTTTTCCAAGTAAGTGACGGGCCTGAGGTTGCACCACCGGTTGTCCGCGCGATCGCCGTTTATGTGATCAACCAGGTCAGGAGGAAACTCACCGACCATAAAAAGGAAAGCAAGTCGATGTAGGTAGTAGGGCTTTTTGTCGATGACCGCCTTCAAATAACCCTTCCGATCTTTGGTGTTCGCCACGCTGCCGGCGGCAGTTCGACTGCGACCGATAACCCAGGTGAACACTCCGGTGACCGGGTTGTAATGCAGCAGCTCTTTCAGCTTTGCCTGAGATATGGACATTACGAGTTCCTGCCGGGCCATGCCCGGGGTGTGGTGCTACGATGGCCCCTTCCTCTAAATGGGCTGGACCATGACCAAGCACGATATTTACGATGAGATCGAAGGCTTTCAGGTTTGGAACTACATGGAGTGCGACAAGGACGAGGAAGGCCGGGAGACCTGGCGTATCAACGTCGAGGTAAAGCGCGGTGGCGAAGTGGTGGTGCCGGTTGTTGCGGGTGACCGAACCTATGTTGACCGTGGCCTGGCGCAGGTGGCTGGGCGTGAGGTCGGGTCAAGGCTGATTGCAGGTCGCTCTGCCAAGTAGGTGTTCCGCCTATGCAGCGAGGCGCTGGTAAAGCTCGATGATGTCCGCAGCGTTTGCTCTGACCAGAGCTTCGGCTTCGTCTGGACAAACGCTGTTGCCGATCAGCCTGACCTGATTCGTCTTGTTGATAGGCAGCCACTGTTCGGCGCCGGTCACAGGATCAACGAATAGGCCTCGGTCAATGATGTAGTCCTTGTCGAATCCTTGTGCGGCCTTCAGCTCTGGCGGTTGCAGCATGCGCAAGGTGATGTCGACCAGCACATATCCGCCGATCATGATCATCTCGGCCGGCTCCTTGAAATGCTCCGGCAGATGTTCATGCATGAAGGCGGCGCAGCGGCGGGCACCTTCCATTTGCTCGGGCGTTAAGGTATCCGGGACTTGGACAACTTCGACCAAAGCAACTCGGTCTTTTGTCGGCAGTGTGTGCATCGGCTCTGTCAGCGAGACACCACCCTTATCGCACCCGTAGTACTTCACCAGATATGCAGTGGCGATGCGCTGATTGGCTCCCGACTGGCAAATGGTAGAGGTGGGCTGGTAAGCGGATCGCCCGTCACCCTTGTAGAAACCGCCATTGGCTTGCTCGAAAAACGCCGCCGTTACCGCATGATGGCCGGTGCTGGTTGCAACCACGCCCAAGGGGCCGTCGACGTCAGCACCAACTGAGCCCTTTCGCAAAGTGACCATATTTGCTGCGACGATCCCGTGTCGCGCCGCACCGGCCAGCACAGTCTGAGCAGGATCATAGGGAGAGCCTCCCACAGCGTTCTGCCCGAATGCCGTCATATGCCCGCAAACAATGGCCTGTTCGCCGCGATTGGCGCCGGTGACCGTGCGGGCCGACTCATCTGGCGAGTAACCGCTGCGTTCACCATGGTGTGTGAGGTGGGTCAAGTGACACGCCGCCATTGCGAAGTGGCCACCTTTTACCTGGGCAACTTGAGTTCTCAGTGCTTCCTGAACATCGAAGTTGCGCTGCGATGAACCGTTGGCACATTCAGTGAGAAACGGCGCTGCCACGGGTTGCACCAGGGCGTGGTGTGTGCCGCCGGCGCTGATGGTCGAAACTGACTCATCCACGCCGTGTGTACTGGTGTGCGCTTCCGACGTCCCGCGCATTGGCACAATGAATGGCTTGTCGCTGGTAATGACGTGGCGCCACATCCCCTTGGCCACCCGGCGGCGGGTATGCAGCGCCATTGGCTTGTCTCGGAAAATCGTTTTGCCCAGGTTGCTCCAGTCAATGCACTCGGCCGCCGTGCGCCAGGGTTGCTGTTTCGCTGTTGGCTTCTTGTGCCGAATCGGCCCCGGCCAAACAATCGGCATACCATCGCTGCGCGCTACCAAGTACAAGCGTTTACGAATGGTGGGAGCGCCGGCGTTTGCCGCGATACGCTCCCGCCATTCGACCTTGTAACCAAGGCCTCGCACCAAGGCTTCTTTGGGCACGTATTCGCCGATGGCCTCCAGAATTTCCGGCATATCCGGATGATCATCCGGCAGCCCTGTGCTGAGCGCCGAAATGAATGACTTGAAGGTGCGCCCGCGCTGGGCCTTGATGGGCTGGCCGCTGTCGTCGATTGGGCCCCAATCGCAAAACTCCTCGACGTTCTCCAGGAACATCAGGCGAGGCCGGGTGGCATGCGCCCAGCGAACAACAACCCAGGCCAGCCCGCGCACTCCACGGTCGCGCGGTGCACCACCTTTGGCTTTGCTGTGGTGGCGGCAATCAGGCGATGCCCACAAGATGCCGACTGGCTGCCCGCCGGTTGCCATGACCGGGTCAACCTCGAACACATCGGCAACGTAGTGAGCCGTCTGCGGGTGATTGGCTCGGTGCACCGCCAGGGCAATCGGGTTGTGGTTTACCGCGACGTCTGGCTCACGGTACGCCCGGGCAATGCCGGTACTTGCACCGCCACCGCCGGCGAACAGATCTACCACCAGCTCTTTCTGGAATGGCAGGCCCATGCTCGGTTGGGCATGGATGAATGGGGGCTTCTTCTGTTGTGCGGACATAGAGGATCCTCGCCGGCTGGCGTGATTCGTAGATATGAGGTATTTGTGTCTGGCCCGGCATGAGGTCGGGTCATGGAGTGAAAATGAGTGAATTGGCTGGGCAGATAGGAAGAAGAACGGGTTACGCGATTTTATGGCCGCTGCTTATCGGCCTTCCCGTTGCGTTGTTTGCAGGTGGGATTGGTGTCGCCACATTCACCGCAGTGGCCACGCTTTGGCTGCTCGTGGCGATTTTTTTAATTATCGGTCCTGACAGTATTTCGGAGATATCTTTCTGGAAAGCCTCCATAAAAACCGATGCCAAGGCCGCTAAGCAGGCTCGCAATGAAGCGGAGGCAATTCGTGACGAGCTCAAACAAGTGGCCCGCTTGAATATTGAAAACGTTTTTGTTCTGAACAGCCTGCTAGCCGGGATTTACGCGTCGGGCGGAAACCCGGAGCTGCCCGGTGCGTTCGGTCATGTCGCAGCGAATCTAGAGGCAATGACGCCACTTATTTCAACCGATCCAGTCGTTGTTGAGGCATGGCAAGAGAGCATGAGAGAGGTCATGAAGGCTGGCTAACTATGGAGCCGGATCAAGGAGTATTGGTTGTTCCGCAGTTCCGGCAGTCTTCCCGATAGCGCTGCGCGTCACTTATGAACCGACCACAGCCGCCGCAGTTGAACATCATCATTCTCGGCTTTTGCGGCTTTGCCAGTTTTATGCCGGTGCCTCGCAAGGCCTCCTTGATGTTCACGTCGTCGCGCTCAACCAAACGGCGGGCGAACTTGTCGATGTATGGTTTAGGCCACACAACGGCGCCTGTTTGCCCCAGCTTTCCGATCCAAGTAATGGTGTGCACTCTTGGCACCACCACGGCTTTTGACAGGTCGCTAGTGAACATTCCGTCATCACAGAGCCAAATCAGATTGTTACCGTTCCAGCACTGCGGCTTTTGGATGTAAAACTCTGCTGCGTCAGGGTGCTGGTCCAGCGCCTCGCCCAGCGTCACATATTGGCAGTCAACACCTAATCGCGCCCTGGCATCCACGTAGGCCTTGGGCCACGGTATGTCCGTGTCGCGGTGATCGCAGGCGCCGTCCCTGGTGAATACCTGGGCTTTAGCCAGGTCGGTCACATATCCAGAGCCGCCCACACCCCAAAACGACAGGCCGTCGCCGACATAAGCGTGACTCCGGCTGTCCTGTAGATAAAACTGGTCCATGGAGCATCTCCAGTCAGGTGCCGCACTCTGTGAAGAGCGCGGCGGCTCGAATCAGGCGGCGGCGCGCTTGAGCTGATCAGTGAGCTGCGTCGGCAGATTGCGCAGCGTTAGAGTGCCACCAGCCTGGTCAAACTCGATCTTGTCGCCCAGCAGGTGGGCATCGAAGCTGATCGACATGCCTTCGGTACGGCCGGTGAACCGCCGGAATTTGTTGAGCGTCTTTTTATCCGGTGGCAGCGTGTCGGACAGGCCGTAGTCCTTTGCCTTGATGAAGTCGTAGAAGTTCTTCGGTCGGTCTTCGTCGATCAGGCCCGACAGCTCGTCGAGCGTGATCGGCTCCCCGATTTTGGCCTGGGCCATTGAATAGTTGACCAGGGTGGCCGTCTTCTCACGGGCCGCCTCATCGACCATGTCCTCGCTCTCAACAAAGTCGCTGAAAGCCTTCAACAGCGTGCGGGTTTCGCCCGGGCCGTCGATTCCTTCCTGGCAGCCGATGAAATCGCGAAAGTACTCGTTGAACTTGCGGCCCTGCTTGCCCTTGAGGTAGGAAATGTATTGCAGCGACCGCGGGTTGTTCTGCCATTCGCTGATATTGATCCGCGCGGCCAGGCGGATGTGGTCCAGGTCCAGGCGCTTCACTGTCATCAGGTGGAGTTCTTCGGTCATGGTCACCGCTTCTGTTTCCTGTACCAGGGCGATGACCAGGTAATCGGTCATACCTTGCTGGTAATGGCAGAAGAGCGCGTGCCCACCCGTGGTGAGGTTCGATTCTTCCATGAGCCTGGTCAGGTGCTCGACGGCTGTGGTGCTGAACGCCAGGAAGTCGGTTACTCCGGCCATGTACTTGCCGAGCCAGCCGCTGAATGGGAAAGCGCCTGACTCGTGATGGAAGAACCCCCAGCCCTTACCAGCGGTGGCGTTGTAGCTTTCGTTAAGTTGGCTCATCAGGTCGTCGCGGGCCTGGCTTTCGACCTGTTCGGATGCGCCCAGGATCAGCACAGCCGGGCTGCCGTCGGGCTTCTTGTCGATCTTGTGGATGACGCTATGGCGTACAGGCATTTCGTTTACTCCAGGTAAGCGCCGCCCTCCGGTTAACGGTGGTGGCAATTTGGTTTGGGTTGGGGTATTACGGGTTACCGGCATGGAGCCGGATCAAAAGGGAATTGGTGATGGCAATTGAGCCGCTAGATCTGTTTAAAAATGCTGTAAAACGAGCTGACCATTTTCTGGATCTTTATGATTTAGTTCATGACTCGCGCCAAAGAGCCATCCGAGATGACTGGCGAACGTCCTTTCTTAGTTTTATGCGCTGGCCAAAGGCAGAGAAAATTGTCAGGATCGATGGCAAGGACAAAAAAAGCTTATTAATTATTAGAGAATCTGTGGGATTAACCCGAGAGTCTTTTACCCATGACTATGCCTCTGAGCTTCTGAGGGGGGCGATCTCAGCATCTGTTTCCGCTCTTGATCGATACAGTCATGAATTAGTTATAAAATATTTTTTGAAAATATTGAATTCGCCGATAGAGCAACAAACTAGAGAGTTCAAATCAATAAATTTGCCCATTAATGCAGTTAGGAGGGCGATTGAGCGTATCAGGGAGAATCGTGCGGCGCGCCCAGGAAATTCAATTAAAGAAGAAGTGCGTAAAATACTTCATCGAGATTTCACCTTTCAAAATTCTTCAAATATCACGAAGGCTTCAAGGATATTAGGAGTTGATGATTTTTGGAGGAAGATGTGCATTGAGTACGGTGGGGGCATAGGCAGTCAACAGCTACAGGATCAATTGAATTCTATAGCGAAAAGGCGAAACCAAATCGTTCACGAGTCAGACCTAATAATACAGGAAAGGGCTCGTGAGGTGAAAATGCGGCCTATTACCAAGCAAGAGGCATTAGACGCCGTGACTTTCCTAAAAGCTTTTGTTACTGCAATGGAGAGTGTCGTTGTCGCAGAGATGACGTGAACACAAGATTTTAGAGAATCAATTCCGCTCTTTGACTTTAGCTTGCAAATATTGGCACGAGAGAGTCGATATTCAAAGTGAGGCAATCTCAGATAAAACGAGATTGCTTCTTTGTCTATGAAGTACAGCCTCTATTCAATTTCTTTTTTCTGAAATTTTTAAGTCTCACGTTTTCGCATATCATAATTACGCAGCGCGGATAACTCTAAGCTGCGGTCAGTTCGTAGTCGCCCATCAAGTCCATCTTCATGATGGCGATCTGAAAGACCTCGCTGATGATCGGTGTCTTGCGTCTGGCGTAGATCCGCGCCATGGCCTACCTCTTCTATTCCGCTGGCCGGCAGTGCGAGCCAGGTTTGACGTTTGCGTTGCTGGATGCGGGCTATGCGGCGCATGAAGTGCTGCCACGCCGCGCTTTGGGATAGTCGATGCCGTGGGCGGCGATGATCCGCTCGAAGGCCTTGTTGCCGATCGCCAGCTTCCCGCAGCACTGCCGGCGGGAGATCCCCAGTTCCTTGAAGGCCTTGATGCGCTCGGCGAACTTCGCATCGCGCTCCTCATCGACCGTGTTGTGCACCAAGTTCCGGGCGCCGCCTCTCGTTGGCGCCTTGAACGTGATGTCGTACCGGGCGGCGTAGTTGTAGATGAGCCGACGGCTGACACCGATGGTGGCTGCTACTTCGGTTTGGGTGAGGGTGACGCCAAGCTGGCGTATCTGCTCAGCCAGCTTGAGTCGCTCCTGGGTGCGGATGTCGTCCTTATCGAGTGGTAGGGGAGACGCTTCAACCCGCCGCCGAACAAACGGCTTCGGTGCTGGCGGCTCCTGGGGCACATACACGACGGGCTTCGGTGGCGGCGGAGGCTCGGCAATTTCGATTTCGCCGCCGGCCGCTACAAACTGGGCGACCTGGGCCGCCAGTTCATCCGAGGCCGGGCGTAGTGCCTCGACCAGGCTGAGGTTGTTGCTGATCATGATGGCCTCACTTGATCCGTATCGAACTGTCGCCGCGCTCCAGATGAGCCCAGGTTGGTTCGGGTAGAAGTTGGTGTTCGGCGTCTTCACCGGCGGCCATCCGCTTGCGCACAGCCTCGTTGTGATCGCGGATTTCCTTGAGCTTGGAGGCGATGGCTTTTTTGTCTGGGGTGATGCTTGATTTCACAGAGGTCAACTCATCCGGCACCGCATCCTCGTTGTCAACGATCACCCGTTCGCTGCCCATGGCCAGGGTGATGGTGAACAGCGGCCGTTTGATCGACTTGATGTTGGCGGCTTCCATGTTGCGGCGCAGGTAGTCGCTGATCTGCGAGACGCTGTTGGACTTGATCCGTTTGAGTTCGGCCAGGCGTTCGATCTCGTTGTCGATCGCTGTCACGTCGCTTTCGATGTTCCGGCGCAACATGACGATGTTGTCGGCCTTGTCGTTGAAGTCGCCTTGAA
The DNA here is from genome assembly GCF_013386835.1 of Pseudomonas sp. IPO3774. Classification (NCBI taxonomy): domain Bacteria; kingdom Pseudomonadati; phylum Pseudomonadota; class Gammaproteobacteria; order Pseudomonadales; family Pseudomonadaceae; genus Pseudomonas; species Pseudomonas sp. IPO3774. Next base: position 77,415 of record NZ_JACAQY010000071.1, on the reverse strand, counting down.
CCTCGTCCATGGCGTGCTGCAGGGCCTCTTTCAAGCCGTCGTCGTCGGTGTCGGCCATGGCCTGGAGTTCGGCGAGCTTACCGGTGAGTGCGTAGAGTTGAGTCATGCTGCGGCCTCCTTGCTTTTTTCAAGCACAGCTTTGCGCTCCTCGAATGCTCGAGTGATTCGCGCGATGAAGGTGGGTTCGTTGCGGCGAGTTGCCTCGCGGATGTATTTCACGTTCAGCGTCTTCAGCTCGTAGGCTGTTACTGCCTTGCCGAGGGTCTCTACCGCCGATGCTAGCCAGTCAATGCGCTCCTGCTTCTGGCGCACTATTTCGGCATCCTTGTCGGCTGCATCTTCAAGACGCTCATCGTCTTTGAGCTGCTCGACATAGCTGGCGTCATCAAACATGCCCAAGAACACGTCCGCGCTGAAGCCAAGCATCGACAGCGACTTCTTGATGGCATCGGTCAGCGACTTCTTCGGCGCCTCGCCATCTGTTGTCGTGCCGAACTTCGATTTGTAGAGGTAGCGAGTGCAGCCGTACTGCTCAATCTCGCCGCGCTTTCCGTCCAGCTCGAACCAGAAGCGAATTTTTATGGTGTGGTTGAGCTCACGGCCCAGCACCAAGCGTTTGTCGCCTTCGCCGCTGACCATTTCTGAGCCTTCGTCGAAGCGCTCTTCCATTACCGACCAACCAAACCCAATTCCGACCGGACCGAATACTTCGGTGGCCTTCATGATCATCGCTGTACCGTTCAGGCTGGTGATCTTCTGGCCGCCAACCTCCGCAGCTTTGGTGTAGCGGGTGTCGGTCGTGCTGACTTTTTCCCAGATCTGCATGTTCGTCGACATCACTTATTCCTCCAGCCGTCAGCACGCTTGACCAGCTCCTTGAAGGAAGCCGCGGGCAGCCTGCTCATGTATTTTTTGTTGTCGCGATACCATTCTTCCAGGGCAGCTTTGGGCGTCTGGATGGCCACGACGTGGGCGACCTGCTGTTTGTATGAGGTCGAGTTGGCGACTTGCGAGTGGAATGTCCGGCTCACCACTACGGTGTTGGTCATTCCCTGCTTGACCAGGGTGTTCAGCTCTTCCTGGGATTGAACGGCAATGGCGCCCGGGTGCTTCTGCTGGAACAACCTGTAGCAGGCCTCTCTCACAAGCTCGGTGCTGCCGTACTCGACGTATTCAACGTCGGGAATTCCTGCCTCGATCTTCTCCGCCACTTCATCCAGGCGCCCGGTGTCGATCCAGGCGTTTTTAGATACCTGTTTCAAGTCCCAACCGCTGACCGTCTGGCGATCACGCTCAAGCTGCAGGTGTTCGGGAAGGATGTCGTAGCCGTAGGTCAGGTCGGTTTCGCAAACAAACAGCGTGCCGACGTAAAGCTTTCCGGGCCGGGAGGGCAGGATGTGGCCGTACTTGGTGCCGATCACGTCGCTCATTGGTGGCTGCATGCGCAGGCACATGCTGCGGATTTCCGCTTCGTCATCATCGGTGAGGCCGGAGACGACGAATTCAACACCCTGATTCTGCCGGTGCGCCGGGGTCTCGTTGATGCATAACACTTCGGCGTCGAACTGGTCGCTGTGCCGGAACTCTGGTACCCATTGTTTGTTGCCGTTCAGCACCTTCACGTCGTAGCCATTCCGGGTCAGCACCAGCAGGGCGATTTTGTAGCCCTCGCCGAAGCTGCCGATGGCATCGGAGCGGTCAGCCTTGGAGGTGCTGCCCAGCACCAGCGTGCTGGCCTCGAGCCTTGCAAAGCGGCTGGTGATGAACAGCTGGCCGTCAGCGAAGGCGTATTCGAAAGGTGACTCACTATCCAGGGCGTTCTGCACCAGTTCCCGGATGGCCTCTTTCAGGCCCCAGTGGCGGACGTAATCGCGGGACAGGGGAAGTTCGTAGGATTTGGAACGGATTCGATCTGCAATTGCTGCGAGCATGACTATCTCCCGCGCCATCCTTGCGGGGCGCTGTGAGGCATTGGTTATTGAGTAATTCGATCAGCGAGGGCGCTGAGCAACATCAGAAAGGTGCAGACGGAGAGGGCAGAGAAGGAGCCGCGCCAGATGAGTAGGCGCCGGGTGCGCTGGTGGGTGGTCATGGCGCGCAGTGGTATGCGCCACCATGCCCACGGTTGCAGTAAAACTTACCGTCGTCAGCGTTGGGAGGTCCGTATTCGCTCCCGCAGGCGCACAGGACTTCCTCTTCTTCCTCTGGATCTTCAGGCTGATCGACCACCTGGCAATTCGTGCCGCCGCAGTGAGGGCATTCAGTATGGGTGAGCTGGCTCATCGGCCCCATCCAGCGAATCCCTGGTTGGTTGCAGCTTCCGCAAATCATTGTCATGGCCGAACCCTCACCGCGATCCGGCCGCCCTTCATTGTCGGCGCCAAGCGCTGCGGCAGATCCCGCACCAAGTCTTCACGCTTGCGACCGATCAGCTCATTGAAGGGGAGGCCGAAGCCCAGCATGATCAGCTTGGACTCAACGTCGTCGAGCTGCTCGTCGATCAGCGATTTAACCGGTGCGGTGGTCATGCAGCCTCCTTGCGGTGCCTGGTGATTTTCAGCAGGCGCTGGCAGTAGTGGTTGAATTCTTCGACGGTGATTGCATCGCCAGTGAGCATGTTGGTGATCATCCGCACCATGACGGCTTGGGCGCCTGGTTCGCTGCTGGGATGCTCCAGTGCCTCCAGCGCTTCATCGATCAGGATGTGCGGGCTCATAGATCAGCATCCACGTCGTCTTCGCGCTCTTCCCGTTCCGCTGCTACAGCGTCTTCGGCGTAGGGCCTCAGCAGCGCTACAGCGATCTTCTCGACCGCCTCAATCGGACGCTGCTGGCCCAGCAAGTCGGCAGCGTGGGCGCGGGCATCGCTCTGGCTGCCGAGCATTGCCGACAGCAGCAGGCGGGCAAACGAATCACGCTGGTCCAGGCCGTCGATCTGGCGCTGATTCAGGTGGCCTTGCAGGACGGTACAGAATCGGTCGAACGTCACCACCTGCGGCTGGCCGTAGCGGCGCTTCCACTTGATGTCGACGCCGCACACCAGGCGCTCCGCCGAATGCTCAAGCCAGTCCGTCACCTCGTCGCCCTCGCTGACCTCTGGAGGCAACTGAGCGTCGTAACGCTCCTGGCAAATATTCAATGCTGCGTTCATGGTCGCCTCCAAGGTGGCGGGTTGTTCACCTGTATTCGTCAACACTCATGCCTCCCGCTGGTTGCCGATGGGCGCGGGGGAGGAGTGCTGACGTAATAGAGGTGGGGAAGGGGAGGTGCCGGTCTTTCCCGGCCGTCATGGCGCTGGTTGTTCAGTCGTACAGGCCATAACTGAAATCGTGCTCGTCGCAATCGATCACCAGCTTGGCACCACCGAAGTAGAGGGCCGCAGTGAGCTTTTCCCACTTCTTGTAAATCATGAAGTTGCGGCCAATGGGTGCGCCGTCCAGCTTCGCGCTGTAGACCTCACCGAAGTCGTAGCCCCGCTCGTTCTGGCCCTTGACGCTGATGCTGATCCGATTGGCCAGCTCCCATTCGGTGCGCTTGGTACCAGAGGAGTATCGAGATGACGAACTGCGCTCTTCCGGCTGTGGGTCAAAGCAGATGTGCATGTGCTTGCTGCTGCCGATGTAGTCGTTTTCAGCCTCGCGAATAGTGATGTGCGGGCTTTCCCATTGCTCGTCTGTTGCGCGCTCTTTGTTTTCTTCGATGAAGGCATTCAGCAAATCGCTCAGGTTTACGAATTCCGGCACGATGTCGTCTTTCAGCGCATCGTCGATCGCTGCTTGCGAACGACGAAGCATTTCGCCAGTAACGCCAGAAGACTCCCACTGTGTTTTCAATGCGGTGGCGATCAGGTCGTTGTAGCGAGTCAGCTCAAACAGATCGCTCACGTTGGATGGCAGCGCATCTTTAATGGCCTGGCTGACCAGCTTGCCCATGTCGCTGTAGCTGCGGAAATTGTCTTTGATGATGTCGGTGAACATGCTTTCCACATGCTTATCGATGATTTCTGCTGGCTTGGCGCCGTCTGTGAATCGGGTTACGCCATCCATCAGCATGGATTGAAGTGTTTGCTCGCTCATTTGGTGCTCCGTGCTTGATCGGTTGTTTTCCCAATGCACCCGACCGAACTGCAGCTGGGTACATCAGTGAAAACTTCCGCCGGGACCCGCTACTGGCGTCGGTCACCGGCTTGAATCAAATGTTCTTCCAGCCGCGGGCCTTTCGGCTTGTTCTCCCGCTGGATAACTGTTCTTGGCGCTTTACGCTGCACGCCCGGGTCAGTTGCCAACCCTCTGAACCGTTTAGGCCGGTTCATCGCTGCCTTTGAATCTGGGCCGGTGGTGATCCGGCAAGGGTGAAGCTGTGTGACTAAAGAGCGGTCAGGCCCTGAGGCCCTGGCGAGTACCTGTTGGGTGACTCGATGGAGTTAATTTAGCCCCAAGCTAAAATATCGTCAATAGCTCCAAGCTAAATATTTAGCGATAGGCGAAATTATTGAGATGTGCCGTGTCCCTCCCGGCCGATGGATGAGGCCTATAAGCGCTTTACGCGCCAGTTAGCAGTGAGCTATGATTTTTCCATTAACTGTATGTATATACAGCTTCTAATTGGGAGGGGATGTCATGGCAAAGAAACAGACGGCACCGGCAGCACGGCAGGAAATGAGCGGAATTGAGCGGCTTGCACTACGCGTCTCATCGATGATCAATCACCCGGTGGCCCAGGCGCAGCGCTGGGTGACGATTCATCGCCTGGACACGGACGGGGATCGGGAGTGGGAAGAGGTGCTGAGTGTGATTGCCGACACTGACGAACTCGAGTTGACGCTCAACGACGACGGCAGCGTGACGGTGAGGTGGGAGCAGCAGGAAGTCGAGGTAGCAGGGAGGGGAGAGGTCGAGTTTGAGCCAGAAGAAGAGGGGGCGCCTTTCTGACGGGCACAAAAAAGCCCGCTCAGTGGCGGGCTCTAATCTCTATCTAATGTCTAGCTTTTCGCATCACCCCCTTTAGGTGGTGATGGTGAGATGCTTTTCCTGAAGTCTTCGGCGACGGGCTTGGAGAGCCCTTTGTTCTCGCCAAAGGCAGTTTTCACGGCATCATCAGCGGCAAGAAACTTCTCAACTTTGCCTTTTGCTTCTTTGGATGCATCGATCTTTTTCTGGAGTGCTGCTATCAGGTCATCCGAGGCAACGGCGAACCTTTTGTGTCTCCACTCCCTTTCTGTAGATGTAGCTTCATTGAGTTCCTTGGTGGCTTGATCATATGCTTTCTGGGCATTGCTCTCCTCCACCATAAGGCGAACCCTGGCAGAAGCAAGCCTCGTCATTGCCTTGCATTCGTCAATAAATTCGAGCACTACATCTCTGTCGGCAGGGCGGTGAGACCAGTCCATCGAGGCCAGTTTGCCGGCCTCTTTATCCAGTGACTCCAACGCACCGGATGCGCGACTCGAGTACTCGGCAAGGGTTATGCCGTCCTCATTCCGAGCAGAAATCTGCCTTTCGAATAAAGCCGCTGACGCCTGAACCGCGCTTAATGCCTGGCTGCTCTCTTGGTGACTCTGGTATGCACCCCATCCAAACCAACAGCCAACCGCGACGAGAGCGGCGATAGCCCCCGTAATTATTGAAGCCTTCATCCCTAAACTCTCCATTTGAAAGCCCGTACTCTATCATTCGTGGCGTACGGCCACCATTTTGAGTTTCTCGTCGCTTATGATGTGCTCGTCTCAAATTGAACAAATTTGAACGAATAATCCTGCGCGAGGGGCTATAGTCAGTAGCCTGGTCAAGTGATGACTGGTGATCCATCAACAATAAATGCCTACGGACTGCACAATGATTTCTTCCCTTGAATTGCGCCATATCATCGAGACGGCGTTCCTCCCGACTCACTGCGTCTGCATCGTTGACTCTAGCAATTCGCTGGTCATCCAACTGATCAACCCTACAACCGAAAAGGAAGAATTGACGGTAACGGGTATCGACCCGAGAAGCCTCGCATCCAGTCGGGACATTGCGAGATTTGTCGCGGAGGTCAAAGAAGAGATGCGAGCGAGGGCGCAACTGCCCGACAAGCTTTACCGGCGCGCTTAAACAAGAAGCCCAGCATCGGACCGGGTCCGTGGTGGGCGTTGCCGTGCGCATTTAGCCGAGTTCTATATTTTGGATACGCGGGCAGATCAGTGGAGTACAGGGGAAAAGAGCGCCCTAGCAGCCTCGTCCAGTAGCCTATCGATCTCAACCAGTTCGGCTTCTTTGATATCAATCGCACTTTTATAGGCGCATGCCATGAACTGCAGCACCTCAAGGTCTGAAATCTTCGCAAGATCTTCTTTAAGGTCGGGGCGCTGGCTGAGTAGAAGCGCTCGAATCTCTTGTGCTGTTTTCGACTTTTCCATGCGTGATTCCTCCATAGCTCAGCCCAAGTCTAGCCCAAGAGAATGCGTAATAACGCCCGCTGATCGCCAGATTGCTGAAGCGCGGCTCTAGAGGCAAGAGGTCCGGCCCAGGTATAGCTTCACGCGATCAACCCGAATGCCGGCAAAGAAAGTTCGGGGTGGTGCGGCCTAAACGGTTTTCGGATGATAAATGCGAAACTACAGCTAGAGCTAACCAGCTTTCCCTGCCTTGGACATGTCGATCTCAAAAATAAGCTCATCGGCAAGCTTTTGCACACTTGAGCTGTCTGAAAGCTCGGCTAGGTTGATACCCGTAGTGCAAAACATTGAGTCATGCTCCGGATGCCGCACGAACACGGTAGCATTCCAGCCATTAATTAGAACACAGTCGACCTGGTGCCCTGGCAGACTCTTCTCCAGCCCCTCAGTGAGCGATATCTTCTTCCAGCTGTGCATGATGAAGTACTAACGTGTTAGCGATCCAGAATGGACATGATGCCAATCAAAAAGTGCCCAGGTTCCGATGCAGGGTTCCAGTTCCCGTTTTGGTTTCCTAAAATCGCAGACAAAGAAAAGCCCGCGATGGGGGATAGCGGGCTTAAAGGGGGTTCACAAGGAGCCGAGGTAAACCATATACGCTCGACTGTGAAAGGTTTGTGAAATGCCGATCATCGTTTTGTCGGGTGATCTTCAGTCATCGGGCCGGCCTGGACTTTCGTTTTAACAGACAAATCCCGCAGTTCCGGCATAGCGACTTTTGCAGGCCATTGAAGCCCCTGGTGGGCGGGATCAATGATCGTCGATCTGCTGACTTTGGATTGGACGTAGGCGACCTCTCGTGTAACTACATGGGCCACGTAGGTCACGCAGGCACACACACTCATGAGAGCGGTGATTTTGACGAGCCTGGTTGCATTGGGTTTCATGCAGCCCCCTCCATACGGATGCGAGTACTGATCCTAACTGGAAAGGGAAGAAACAAGAAGCCAGGGGCGGGGCCGGGCATCATTGGCCGAGGCATCCTACTATTCCAAGTGAGAATCTTAGAACTGACAGGGGGACTTATGGCGACGAAGGAGCGGTCATTTTCGATTCGTGATCTGATAACCGCATTATTGCGCGACCAGAATATCCACACTGGTTCTTGGGGGGTTGACCATGCACTTCACTGCAAACGGCACCAGCGTCACTCAGGCCGGCGGGGCCAAGCTGCCGGGTCTGGCTGTCGCTGTCTCAGGGATTACGCTCGCGCCTACAGCGAAAGGGGAGGATGGCAGTATCGATGCTTCATTGGTAAACCCTGCAAAGGAAATCCGGGTCCGATTGCCGACAAAGCCGAAGGGTTTGCACTAGGCGCAGACAGATACAAGAAGCCCGGCGCTGGGCCGGGCTTAGTCACTTCTGCTGTGCCGGTGGTGCGGCTGGCTGAGCTGGAGCCGCTTGCTCTACTGCTTTATGAGCTGCAAGCTCGCTACGACCCATCTGAAAAGATGAAATCATGTTCGACGTAAGCATGGCGTTGAAACCACCAATGCCGATGACGATTGCGAGAACCGTGGAAATCGCAGTGACAATGATTGTGGCTTTCATGGAGCCAAATGCAGATTTTATCTGGTCATGGCTGGTATCAATACGATTTACGGTGGCCTCCATCCGCTTATCCCGCTCATCCTGTACCGCCATGAAGGCATCAATTTTTGAGGATACAGACTCTACCCTGGCATCCATCTTGACTTCGATGGTTTCCATGCGGGCATTGAATTCTTCGCGAGTGATGTCGTTCATGCTTACAGTATTCGCTGATCGCGATGCATTGTCACGCTCAGGAAGGGTTTCATTCGCCGAGGCGTTATCGATAAGCCTATTCAGCTTTTCCCATTGTTCAACCTGATGATCGGTATCTGTTAGGGCATGCATCATCCTGGAGAAATTATCATTCTTCATCTTCTTCTCCGAGGCTCGACAGCTTCTCGGCGGATATAAGCGCTTTCTTTATTGAAACTAGGGTGTTGGTTGATTTTTCCTTTGTTTGTCCAAGCGCTTTAACCATAGATCGAACATCCTCAATACGCTCATCTGACACCGCGCGCTGAGTCAGCATTCCTACGACCTCAATGAGGACTTTATCCGAGGCGACAACGTGCTCTATGAGAGAAACCAAGGCGGAATTGGCATCGCTAATCGCCTCAATTATATTTTTATCAATATCCCTAATGTCCTTCACTCTAAACTCCTGTGCTTGCTGCTCTACTGCAATCGAAGAGCGTTCCAAAACGATTAAATGATAGGAGAGTCGGAAAATTACAGCAGACGTTCTTGGTCAAGCTGGCATGCGCCTACTCAAGCCTTCCCACGCACAATCCTTCCCGCCTTCACCTCATCCGCATAGCCGGCCAGCCGATCCTCGTCAGCGTGAAGCACTGTGCACATTTTCAGCACGGCCTGGGCGTCCGCCTCGTTCCCCGCAAGGCTCAGGCGCTCCGCAATCCTCATCAGCTCTACGGCTGACCACTTGAGGTCGGAGGCGACGCCTTGCAGGTCGCGCTTAAGGTCTTGGTTTGGCTTGTCGAGGGTCATAATGCGTCCTTACAGATCTATGGCTCGAAGGCGCTCAATGGCGTCTCTGAGCTTTACGGACTGCTCCAGGGCTGCTTCGTCGAGATCGATCAGGCCTGCATTCATTAATTCCACTGCCTGACTGGCCAGCGTTTCGGCGATAGCTTCAAGGTTCGCCGAGTAAGCTTCAACCTCAGATTTTGCAGTCTGCGTCATAGCCAAGTTCTCCGCATTTATCTGTGCGATTATTTACCTAGCGACTGACGCGCGTTATATGCGCCGTCTTTACCTCATCCGCATACCCATCCATCAGCTCCTCGACCTCCTGGAACCTCATAGCGATCGCTATCAGTTCGCGAGCGTCATCTTCCTGGCCGGCATCAGAAAGCTTTACAGCAGCCTGCTTCAGGTCGACGCCTGACCACTTGAGCAGGGCGGCAGCCTCTTTAAGGTCGCGGTGCAGTTGCTGGTTTGGCATGGTGAGGGGCATGCAGTCTCCTTGCTGTTTCTTCGATCCTACTCAGATTCGGTTCGCGTTATCAGTCCAGCACCAACCTCGTCTGCGAGGGCGGCGAGCCGATCCGCATCATCGTATAGCTTCGCTACCAGCTTTAGGACGGCTGCAACATCGATATCTTGGCAGTCCTTAGTGATGTTGATTATGCCGCCCGCGGCTTGCTCGAGGCCCAGCCCAAGGTAATTGAGCTCGTTGCGCAGCTGTTTGTTCGAATTGGTGAGGGGCATGGCGCTATACCGGTTGTCCGTTCCACACGTAAAGCACTCGAGCCAGGATGTGGGTGTCGTCGACACGAATGTCCTCGGGGTCGTGGTGCTTGTTGTCCGAAATCATCTTGAAGCGATCCTTGCCTTTCTTTTGCAGGCGCTTCACATACAGCATCTCGTCGTGGGAGAAGAGGTAGATGCCATCACCCGTGAACTCCCGGATCGTGATGTCGACGAGCAACGGGTCCCGATCCTTGATCGTCGGCGCCATCGACTGACCCCACCCGGTGATCATCTTGAGGTGGAAGTGCTCTTTGAAGGTAACGCCCAGGTCACGCAAGTGCTTGGGGCTGACCCGTATGTCCTGGAGCATTTCCGGGTATTCGTGCGGGATCTGCCCGCCACCCATCGCTGCGCGCACGTCGTAGTGCGCGATCCAAACCTCATCGCCAACTTGGCCGGGGCGAGAGAAGTCGACGGTTATGACGTTGCTCGACTCGTCAGCGGCCGCAATGATTCTGTCACGAGCCGTGCTCGTTAAGCCTTTGACCTTCGAAAGCATCTGCTTTATCTGGTCCGCCGCTGTCTGTGCGGATGTCTCGCCTGCGTGATCGCTCGAAGTCAACTCTTCAGCTGGAGTTATCGACTCACCTGGCGATATGGAGTCAAACCAACCTCTGGGCAGCCCCTCGATCGCCTCGATTCTCCGCGCTACATCGTCTCCCAAATTCTTCGCTGTCTTGTCCGACAAAATCTGGCTCAGGTGCGCAGGCGCCATTCCCCAGCGCTCGGCGCACGCGCCTTTTCGCTGGTTTCCTATGAGGCTGATCAGTTGCTGTTTACGAATCGCATAAATATCCATGCGGGCAAGAATGCCAGCGTTTAGCTCAATGCTAAATGTGCTCAAAGCTAAATATTCCTTGCTACGATATTAGCCATAAGCTAAATTTCTCCTATGTTTAAGGAGAGATCCCATGAATGACCATCTGCGTGACTGGCTCGCCAGCGCTTCAAACGAACGGCGCCAGTCAGTGGCTGCCGCTGCCAATACGACGGTAGGGCACCTGTGGCAGCTGGCAGGCGGTCACCGAAAAGCCTCGGCCGACCTGGCAGAGCGCCTTCAGGACGCATCAGGTGGAGAGATCACCATCGCAGGTTTGCGACCGGATCTTCTCGACCTGGCGCACAAAGTCCTACGCGGCGCCGCCTGACATCCCTGTCCGCCGTTCCATTGAAGCAATTCTGACCGCAACCGACCCAAGGAAAAACTAGACGATGAAGTCGCAAGTGCTAGAAACCCGCAGAGCAGCAGTGATTGCTGCCGCCAACGCCGTATCGGGCGGCCTTCCTTGCGCCGCGGCATTTCTTGGCGAGGAGGACTTCAAGCGTTTCAAGAATCGGATTTACGAGTCGGCAGGGGTCAAGAAGCTGAGTGATGACGAAGTCTGCGTACTCGAAACCCAGGCCAAAACCACCTTCCTCCCCGATTACATCTGCGCCATGTATGGCGGGATCTTCGTCCGCCTTCCTGATTCCGAGTCGCTGGATAACGTGGACATGCACCACCGCTCTCTGCGTACAGCGGTAAGGCGGGGGAGGGTAGACCAGTTGATCGCCCTGGCATTGGAGGATGGTGAAATTGATGCCGCAGAAGCCAAAGATATTCTCGCCCTGCATGCCAAACACTTGGCAGCTCGACACGAAGAAGTCAATGCAGTGATTGAGCTGCACAAGGCGCGCGCCTGATGAAAGCCGAACTGAAACTTCAACTGAACGCTCAGCCCGGTCTTTCCGAGCTTGAGGGGCTATTTGCCACCCTTGAACAGATTCTCTCCGATGCGCCGCACCTTCGCTTGAAGGTCATCGATCTGCTTTTCACCCTCAGCGACGGCAGCCTCAAACCCGGCCTTGTCGAGTTGGTGGCGATTCCCGCATTCGGGGCAGATGGTCATTCGGTCATTGAGCTTCAGATAACCGACCGAATGAGGGAATTGGTGGGCGCACTCGCCGCAGGTGATGTTGAAGTTTTGAGTATCGATTAATGACATGTCCGGCCTCCTGGCCTTCGTTTGTGGAAATTCGAAATTACCACGGATGCGCCGGACACCTATAAAGCCTGAATCTCAGGCACAAAAAAACCGGGTTCACGGCCCGGTTCATTGCTACATCACTTGAGGCAACTCTAATGCAACAGATAACTCAAGGCAATACCCCCAACAATCTCGCGCCACGTTTTTCGCAATCTGAAAACGTGGCGCGGATTAAACCAGTGACACCTTTCGACTTCCACGGCTTTCCTGTCCGCGTAATTGACGACGGTCACGGGGAGCCATGGTTCATCGCCAAGGACATCGCCGAAGCCCTGGGCTACTCCAACACGTCGAAGGCGATCAATGCTCACTGCAAAGCGGTCAATACCTGCCATACCGAAATGGGAGGTCAGGTCCGCGCAGTGCAAATCATCCCTGAACGCGATCTTTACCGGCTGGTGATGAAGTCCAAGCTTCCGGCTGCTGAGCAGTTCGAAGAGTGGGTGGTTGGCAAAGTCCTGCCGACCATTCGAAAGACCGGCTCTTACACCGGCCAGGAGACGAACAACTCCAAGGTCATTGGCGAACTCGCCATTCTGGAATGCTTCGATCGCCTGCTGAAGCCGGCGCCCTCGAGCAAGATGATGATGCTCGCGCAGATCGCAGCCAACAACGGCCTGGATGCCAAGTTCCTCCCAGGCTACGCCGTTGATGCCGCCCCTGACGCCGCTGGTGGTTCGTCGATGCCCACCAAGGCAATTACCGCCCTGATCAAAGATCACGCCATCGCCAGCACCGCCCGCGCCTTCAACCTTGCACTGGAGGCCCACGGCTTCCTCAAGGTCCTCCAGCGCAAAAACTCGAAACAGCAAATGGTGGATTTCTGGTCCGTGACCGAGAAGGGCATGGCCTACGGCAAGAACCTCACCAGCCCTCAATGCCCCCGCGAGACGCAGCCTCACTGGTACGTGGATCGCTTCCTTGAATTGGCCGCTAAGGTCGGGAAGGCCTGACATGCAATACACCGTCACGATTAACCAGGTGAAGGCGTTGGAGTGGGGGCTGAATTCTCAGCAAGCCCTGCTGTTCGCCTTCGTCTACGGCTGCCCGAGCTGGACCAAGCCAATCAAGACTGATGACGGGATCTTCTTCGCGCTGAGCAAGGCCAAGATCATCGAGGAGCTGCCGCTGCTCACTGATAAGCCGGACACTGCTTATCGCATGCTGACGGCCCTGGAAGAGGCCGGTTTGATTGAGCTTCGCCCTGAAGCATTCCGACTCACCGAAAAAGGCTGTGAGTGGAACCCGGACCGTATGGGCCACGTCACCGCGCACCAACCGCCGGTCCTCCCGGCCCGGCGCAGGACAAAAAAGAAACCAATCCCTTCTGGCTTGCGTGCTCTGGTGTTCGCCCGCGACGGCCACGCGTGCTTGCGCTGTGGCTGCTCGGTGCTGATGCGCTTGAGGGCTGATCACGTCGTACCTGAAAGCCAAGGTGGAGAGGCTTCTTTGGGCAATCTCCAGACCCTTTGCATGTCCTGCAATAGCTGGAAGGGCGTGCGGACGATTGATTTCCGCGCGTTCGCCGGAGGTGCAGCATGAGCATGGGCCTTATGGTTGCCGCAATGAAGCTTCGCGTTGGTAATCCGCTGCGCAAGCTGGTGCTGATCAAGTTGGCCGACAACGCCAGCGACGTAGGCGAGTGCTGGCCCTCCTATCAGCACATTGCTGACCAGTGCGAGATCAGCAAGCGTTCTGTCATGAACCACATCACCGCTCTGTGTGAGGCGGGACTGTTGCGCAAGGAGATCCGGAAGGGTGGACCAAAGGGGAATTCGTCGAACGTTTACTTCCTCACCCTCGACGGTGGTGGTGCACCTCCTGCACCAGGGGTAGTGCAGAAGATTCACCCGGGTAGTGCAGCAGGTTCACCCCCTAGTGAATCTCCTGCACCAGGGGGTAGTGCAGCAGTTGCACCCAGAATCAGTAACTCTCTTGAACCAGTCATGGAACCGGTCATTGAACCAATTGCACCCCCGGCTCCCGCCGAGGTTGTGCCGGCTCAGTCCCGCAGCTTGGTGTTGGTGGTTGATCGTACCGATACCCCACGGGTCGAGATCCCCGCCGACATGCCGGGCCCCAAAGACCAGTCCTGCAAAACCTTCAAGGTCTGGGCGAACTACGCCATGGCTTACCGCAAACGCTACAGCGCCTGGCCGGTGTGGAATGCCAAGGTCGGCGGCCAACTCGGCCAACTGGTTGACCGACTCGGCGCCGATGTCGCCCACCACGTCGCCGCTCACTTCCTGAAAACCAGCGATGCCGCTGTGCTGCGAAAGTGCCACAGCCTCAACGAGCTGCTGGCCAACGCCGAGAGCTATCACACCCAGTGGGTGACCGGGCAGCGCATCAACGGGACAACCGCCCGCCAGATGGAGCGGACTGAGGCGAACCACTCCGCAGCAGAACAGGCCGCCCAGATGGTTCTGGCCAAACGCCAAGCAGGTGACCGCAATGAATACCTCTGAAATGAACGACCAGCAGGTTGCCGGGCTGGCCGCCGCCATCTGCGCCACAGCCGAGGCCATGGGCCAGGAAATGAACCCGGGCACTGCCGCGATGATGGCCGAAGACCTCTGTGCCTACCCGGTGCCCGTCGTGAAGGCGGCGCTGAAGGCGTGTCGCTTCGAAGTGAAGGGAAAGCTGGCGATGGCCGACATCCTGCAACGGGTCCAATCCTCCGATGGCCGGCCGGGCAAGGACGAGGCCTGGGCCATCGCCATGACTACCAACGACGAATTCGAAACCGTGGTGCTGACCGACGAGATCCAGCTGGCCCTGGCTGCTGCGAAACCCATCTTGGATGGCGGCGACAAGATCGGTGCACGCATGGCGTTCATCGACGCCTACCAAAGGTTCGTGGGCCAGGCCCGCGAGGATGCGAAACCGGTCAACTGGCACGTGTCCGTGGGCTTCGACTCCAACCGCCGCATCCAGGCCGTTACCAAGGCTGTGGAGCTGAAGCGCATTCCACAAGAGCACGGCCAGAAGTACTTGGCTGACCTGAGCATTGTTCCAGTTACCGAGGATGGCCGCGCCATTGCCGGTTTGCTCACCGGCGCCGTTACCCAACCTGCACCAGTGCTGCGCCAGAAGCTGGAACTGGTCAAAAACTCGATGCTGGAGATGCGCAAGGCCAGCGCCGAACGAAAAACCGAAATGCGGATTGAAGCGGCCAATGAGTTGGCGGATCGCCGGGCGCTGCTGATCCGGCAGTCTCAGGAACTGGAAGCGGAGAGGGCAGCGCAATGACCGACAACACCGAACTGAAGCGGCTGGCCGAGGCCTGTGTCGCTGCCGGCGAATACCTGCCGGGTGAAGCATGGGAAGAGGACCGTAGCTATTGCCAAGCAGAAGTGGCGTTTCTTGAATTCGCACCCGTAGCAACGCCAGCCGCGGTCCTGGCCCTGATCACCGAGCGCGACCAGCTCAAAGCCGAGAACGAATTGGCCCGCATGCGCATCAAGGAACTGGATCTGCTGTTTGGCCGCTACATCCTCGCCATGCGTTCGGCTCTCATCGAGGAAGAGCATGGCAAGGGACCTGCCGCCGCGATGGAGTGGATCTACAACTCGCTGGCCGGACCGGGCGAGCTGCCTCCAGAAGGCGAGACCGACAGCCAGGCCTACTTCGATCGGGAGATTCTCGCCGTGGATGACGGAATGCAGGAGGTAATGGCGTTCCACGAAGGTCGACGCGCCGCCACGGGCAAGGGAGAGCAGTCATGACCCTGGATTCAATCGCTTTGTGGCTCGGCTACGGTTCCATGTTGGTGGGCGGCTCTCTTTTAGTGCTGATGATGCTGATAGTCGTCGCTGTGGTTCTTAACGCAAAAATCAACCTGCTCGGCAAATACCTGCAGTTCTACTGGGACCTGAAAACCTTGCGCGCGACCATGCGTCAGCTTGAGGCGGAAGGGAAGGTGAGCAAGACGACGGGAGTGAAGCCATGACCAAGCCGGCCAAACCCCGTCCGATGCCTGTCTACCTGGTGCTGCGCCGCCTGGTCGATCCGGCCTCCGGCAAAGAGGTGGCAGCGTTCGTGCCGTCCTCCGACGCCGATCGGTCGATCCTTCGCGAGCGTGAATTCCGGATCAACACGAAGATTCGTGCCGAGCTCAAGCAGCCACGCAACCCACGGTTCAATGGTTTGGTCCACGGCCTGGGCCGGGTGCTGAGCCAGAACATCGACCGGTTCTCCGGCAAGCAGTCCCACGACGCGATCAAGGCCCTGCAACTGGAGTCGGGCGTGTACTGCGATGAGGAAGCGTTCGACATTCCGGGCCTGGGCCAGCTCACCCGCAAGACACCCCGAAGCCTCTCCTACGACTCGATGGGCGAAGAGGTATTCCAAGACTTCTGGCGACAGTGCTGCGCGTACCTGGTGCTGCACGACTGGCCGACGCTTACCGAAGAGCGCCTGACCGAAATGGCCGAGTTTGAAGCGTTCAAGGAGGCCGCATGAGTCATAACTTCAAGCCGGGCGACCTGGCGTTGATCGTTTCCTGTCCACTGGTGCCAACCCTGATAGGGCGCTGCGTGCAGCTGGTTGAGTGCTTGGGGCCTGGCTGCGACTCGTTTTCCGCCCACGGTCCATGGTTTAACCGTGGAGATGCAAACGCCTGGGTGGTGGAGGCAGATGGCTTGGTGTCATTGACCATCGGCAAGACCCTTGTCGAGCACCCGCGTTGCTGCATTGCTGAGAAATACCTCATGCCTTTGCGTGGCAATTTTGAATTCGGGCAGCAGAAAGCCAAGGAGGCTGTATGAAGCGCACACCGCTGCAACGAAAGACTCCACTCGCGTCCGGTGGCCCGCGCCGCAAGCGCTGCCCCGAGTGCCGGGTGATGTTCGTGCGTACCCGTGACGCGCAAGTCGTGTGCGGGGAGATCGAGTGCGCCATCGCTCACGGCAAGTCCGAGAAGGGACGGGCGATCGCCGGCAAGGCATTGGCCGAAGTAGGGCGCCGCGAGATCAAAGTCCGCAAGGAGAAGTTGAAGACCCGGGCGGATCACCTGCGCGAAGCCCAGGCCGCGGTGAACGAGTACGTGCGCCTGCGTGACGCACACCTGCCGTGCATCAGCTGCGACTCGACGCCGAACGACAACGACCTCATGACCGGTAGCCGCTGGGACGCCGGGCATTACCGATCCGTCGGTGCCTGCCCAGAGCTGCGCTTCGAGCCGCTGAACATCCATCGACAGTGCGTGAAGTGCAATCGGAATCTGTCCGGCAACGCAGTGGAATACCGCATCCGTCTGGTGCAGCGTATCGGCGTCGAAATGGTCGCCTGGCTGGAAGGCCTGCACCCGGCCCGCAAGTACACAGTAGATGAGATCAAAGCTATCAAGGCTACATACCGCGCAATGACCAGAGAGCTGAAGAAAGGGGAAGCCGCATGACCTATCGCAACGTTGTTTCAGCAGTAGTTCGAGCCCTTGCGGCGGAGACCATCAGTTCCGCCGGCGGCTGCGACTTTGAACCCAAGGTGCAGTGCGCCAAGCAGAAGGGGGAGATCGTCGGTAAGGAGGCGGCGTTTCTCCAAGACTGCTGGGTATTCGGCCGACTGCACAAAGCGCTCACCCCTGCACACTGGCGCGCACTGGTAGCGAAGTACTCCACTCACGAAGAGCGCAAGCACGGAGCCATTCTGGAGCTGCTGAATTCGGTAAAGACTCCAGCACCGAAGCGCTTTCGGGAATGCGCCGTGCTGACCTGGGCTATTCCTCAGATAGCAGGCGCCGACGGCAAGCGCTCCGCCGCGGTGCTGCCAGCGGCATGGTACGACATCACCAATTGGGACAATGACGGAAAGCCAGAGTCGACCCGATATCGTTGGCGTTCATCCATACGAAATTCTTTGGATGGCCAGGTGAATGAGGCGCTGATGGCCGCTCAAGAGATACTTGACGCCGAGGGGCTAATGGAGAAATTCATGGCGTCATAATTTGCTGCGGCAATGAACTGGACAGATGGCCTGAGCGACATCAGCTTTAAGATCGGCGGGAGGTGATAACAGGCTTCCCGCCGACAGGTTTTGATGGACTACAAGGACTCGGTGCCTGGCGTTCTAGTCCCATCACATACCGAGCTGAAACCACCTTGCGCCAGCCATTTTTCTAATGGTTCCGCTTTCAGGGGTTTTGTTATCAGGTATCCCTGAGCCTCTGAACACCCCCAGAGCGTGATCAGGTCCAGAATGCTTTGGGTTTCGACGCCCTCTGCTACGACTCTATAGCCTAATCCTCTGGCAAGCTCGATGAGTGTCTTAACTAGCCGTTTATCTTTTTCGTTGGTGTTGAGGTTGCTGATTAGTGACTGGTCTAATTTAACCGTACTCACAGGCAGTTGCCTTAGATATGTCCAGTTGCTGTAGCCAGTGCCGAAGTCGTCCACGGAAACTTCAATGCCTAACGCGCGGGCGCGCTCAAGCTGCTCAATAACTGTCTTCGGGTCTGACATGAGCATGCTTTCCGTGAATTCAAGCTCTAAATTTTTCGACAGAAGGGCGCCGTTGTTTATATATTCTGTAATTTTATTTAAGAACTTAGAGTTCTCAAGATCACTGACAGTGACATTCATGGAAACTCGTAATTCAATACCTTTGCCGAGCCACTCCTTGGCTTGGTCAACTACGGCGTCAAGTACCCAGAAGGTAATTGCATGCATCAACGCAGTTTTCTCTGCAAGTGGTATAAATTCTGCGGGACTGATAGGCCCGAGCGTAGGATGATTCCACCGGATCAATGCTTCAACATTTTCACATGCTAGACTAGGTAATGTGACTTTCGGATGAAAAACTAAGCTCAGCTGATCTTCAGACCGAACTGCATCAGACAGGGAGCTCAATAGGGTAAACGCTCGCTGCTGAGCTGCGTCCAACTCAGGTTGATACATCGCCCAGCCCAAGTTTCGAACCCTTGCGTCATCAGCTGCCCCTACGACTAACCGTAGCCAGTCCCTCTCTTTTGCATCGGCGATTTTCAATACCCCAATACCTGTCTGCATGAGTATTGGGATTCCTTGACAATCAACCGGCTCGTCAAAATTTGAAAGAATCTTAAGGCAGAGACCTTCCACCGGATGGCCACCTTCTAACAGAAACCCAAAACGTGTTGGACTGATTTTGTACAAGAGAGAATTATTAGGTAATAAAGACTGAAGTCTGCCCTTAACGCTGAGCATTAAATTTTGAGAAAAGCTGTAACCGAGCGCTTTTACTACGTCATTCAAAAATTTTGGAGATATTACGTCCACAGCAAATAGATCGTGCTGAATGCCGCTAGAGCTTGCTAGTCGAATATCTTCTTCCAGTCTGAGTCGGTTGAAAAGTCCGGTTGGCTGATCAATAAAATTACGGGAACGTAAACCCATAATCCGCAAGACAACGAGTTGAGCGAAATAAACGAGCATTGCTGCATCTCGCTTGCTCATTGGTTGTCGAGGTGAAGTATCTATTATGCATAGGCTACCCAGAGAGAAACCATCACTTGTGAGAAGTGGCGCGCTAGCGTAATAGCGAATGAAGGGCGCGCCGGTGACCATGGGGTTATCTTTGAAGCGCTCATCATCCTGCGCATCCAAAACCTCTAACGCCTTCCTGTCGCGTAGAGAGTGTGCGCAGAACGAAACGTCCCGAGGTGTAGTTTGCTGCTCAATCCCGATCCGTGCCCTGAACCATTGGCGGTGCTTGTCGACAATAGAAATCAGGGCGATGGGAGCATTGAAGTATTCTGAAGTCATTGAAATCATTTTTTCGAAGACTTCATCGTCTTGTTCATTTTGCGGGCAAAGGGCCTCAACGCGTTTTAAGCGTTCTGCTTCGTACTCAGGGAAGTGGGTATTTACGTCCATGACTAACCTCGTGTATCACGACCATGTGGCTAAACGGTATCAGATCACCGTTAGCCCTACGACTTCATTTACTTATTGAGTCAGTAGGCACGACCCATTCATGCGAAGGGAATACGGCAAAATACGGGCGTTTCGCTTCTCGAAAGGACAGAGCGCATTGGATCCGCTCACTCTGCATCTATAAATCACAATGCAGAATCCGAAGAAACGTTGCATTAATTGAGAAAATGAGAGAGTATTTATTCATCGTGCCCATACACTGCATTTCGAACGGTCTTCAGCGTTGAAATCAACCAATGAGTCCGGTCTAAAGGAGGCTCCGCCAAGTACGGGGCCTCTTTCGTTTGGTTTCAGGGAAACCTGGTCAATCTCAAGGCCTCGCCATCGTGCGGGGCCTTTTTCGTTTTCGGCCCCGCCACACCCTTCGCACTGAGCGGGGAGTGCCGCCGGGGCTGACCTATCTCTGGCCAAGGCCATTTTCTTCATGGAGTAACGATGGATCCTACTGACCTCGGCCCAGGCACAGCTACCTGGCTGGGCGGTAGCGCCACCGTTGTTCTGGGCGGCCTGCTTTGGCTGCGCCGCTTCCTTTCCAAGGACGCGACCGACCGGGCAATGGACAGCGCCGATATCGGCACGCTGAAGCGCCTTAACGAGTTGCTGAACCAAGAGCGCGCCGCGCGCAAAGAAGCCGAGGCCCGCGCCGATCAATTCGCGAAAGAGCGGAATGACCTTGCAGCCGCCGTTGGGCGCATGGAAGGCAAGATCGAAGCACTCACAAGCCAGGTCGCTCAGCTCACTGACCGCGTGACGCAGCAGAGCGACGAGATCACTCGCCTGCGCACCAAGCTGGGAGGTATAGCCTGATGGACAGATGCGCATTGGAATTTATCGCACGCCGCTGGTGGCGCCGGGCCGAAGTCTGGGCGATTGCCGTCGTGCTGGTGGGTGGTGGTGCCGTTCTGGGTTACCAGGCCGCCTACTGGTCGCTCGCCGAGAGCCAGAGCAATCAGGTCACTGACATTCGCAAGGCCTACGACACCGCTATGAGCGAGCGTGACAAGCGACTGGAAGAGCTCACTCGCCAGACTGGTACCGCCGCAGAGAAGGCCACCAAGGCAGCAACGTCTGCGGCTCGGGCAGTCGACAAGGTGGACGAAGCTCTAAACCGGACAGCTCAGTAATCCGCGCCACGTTTTCTAATGTGAAAAATCGTGGCGCGGGATTTTTACGGTGTATGAGTGGGGCTCGATGACGCGGCATAGCAAGCGCGCAAGGTTTGTTGATATTGCTCCATCATTTCTTTGAGGGAACTCACCCTCTCGGGGTAATACCTCAATGCCGAGCTGATATCAGACCTTATGTCGTCGACATCCATTTTGATTGGCGTGCAGCGATCGTTTTCCAGTTGACGCACTCTCTCCTCTGATGCTGCGAGCGTTGCGGCCTGTTTGTTGTAAGCCCCTACCCATTGGTTAAGTGAAGTATTTAGGCTGTCGTTTGCCTTTCTGAAGTCTTCGACTCGCTCCCTTACGTTTGTTAGGTCGCTGTCCTGACGACCGTAGTGAGCGGCTGCTCCAGCTATCGTTGTGGCGACCCCCAGAGCGAATGACCAAAATGCAATTGTTAGTTTGGGGCGCAGAGGGCTAGCTTGTTGCGTTTCACTCATGTGAACGTCCTTGTGATTTGACATCTATCAATACCGGTAACTATTAATCAGTTCAAGTTGGAGTGGCACTTCGATGACGACCATTGCCTACAAAGATGGTGTGATCGCCTATGACTCCCGCTGCACCCGTGGCACCACCATCCTGGATGACGACGCCAACAAGCTTTACAAGGTCAAAGGCGTCTCCTTTCTCTGCACGGGTGCGAACTGCGATTTCCCAGCTCTGATTGCGGCCTTCTTCGGAAGCGAGGCGTCGAGCGCAGTAGAAGCTTCGGCACTGGCTTGGGATGGCAGCACACTTTGGCTGATTGGACACGACGACAAGACTGGCGGATGGAAGGATGCTCTGGAGCTCGACCGACCATATGCAATAGGCAATGGATGCGCTCACGCTTTGACGGCAATGGATATGGGCGCCACTGCAACTGATGCGATTCGTATGGCGAAGAAGCGCGACACCTGCACTGGTGGGCGGGTTCGCAAGCTGGAGATCGGTAAGGCGGGGTAGGTGTGCCGCAGGTGAGTGCGGCACGGACAGGCCCCAATTCCTTTTCAGCGCAGCTCTCTCTCCAATGCTTTCTGATAACAGACAAGGTCAGAAGACCGCATTCCTGTTTCGTATGCTGTTTGATAATGGTCGGCACTTAGGGTGCATGGGTCGCTAGTTCCGCCGCTCATCTCCCGTTCAAGAGCCTTTTGATAGCAGACCAGATCGCTAGCTCGCATCGTTGACTCATAACGATCTTGATATTTCTGAGCCGGTTCAGGGCAAGATCCATATGGCGTGGCAGCCATACATGCTGATGAGGTCACCACCGCTGTGCAGGCTAGAAGGCTTCGTAACTTCACGTTCATCCTTGATGCTCCTTTTGTGTTTTTCATCAATACCGGCATAGCGCCATCATTTCAAGTTTAAGGTGACATATGGATAGGCCATACCCTCCATCATCACTGCTTAAGCTGTCTGACCTCTCCGACTTCGGTATCCGGCTCACGCCTGCGCCCGAAGTGTGGGAATGGCTCCGAGCCGAGATCCTTGCCGACACCGGCAGCATTCACAACGAAGACCATGCCCATCTACTGGATACAGACATCCGGGTAATGTGGGCGTCGTCGAGCTTCGAGAAGCAAGGGCGCACAGTCCTGGGCCAGGCCGAACAGGTAGCGTTCCGCGCGGGCGGTTGGCAGAAGGCTCGGATGGAGCAACAGATGCGTGATTGGTTCGGCGATGTGCCGGCCTTCATCATCACCCTGGCGGCTGACTACTGCGCCCAGTGCAGTGACCTCGAGTTCTGCGCTCTGATCGAACACGAGCTGTACCACCTGGCTCATGCGACCGACAAGCACGGTCAACCAGCATTCACCCAAGACGGTGCACCGAAGATCAAGCTACAGGGCCACGACGTTGAAGAGTTCGTCGGTGTCGTCCGCCGCTATGGTGCGAGCCCTGACGTTCAAGCGTTGGTGGATGCGGCAAACAGTCCTGCTGAGGTGGGGAAATTGAACATATCGAGGGCCTGCGGAACCTGTCTGCTCAAGTCGGCCTGATTTTAGACAGGTTAAGACGGATGATCGCCAATGGCAGCTCTTCGAAGTGAGGTGAAAGCCTTTATTGTTCAGGCTCTCGCGTGCTTTGACACACCTTCTCAGGTGGTTGAGGCCGTCTTAAAAGAATTCAACGTTGTTGTCACTCGCCAGCAGTGCGAATCACACGACCCAACAAAGGCAGCCGGCAAGGCGCTGGGCGAGAAGTGGGCAACGATGTTCCGTGAGAGCCGCAAGCGGTTCCGCGAAGAGACTGAAGACATCCCGATCGCCAATCGAGCCTTCCGACTGCGCGCCCTGAGCCGCATGGCTGAGAAAGCCGAAGGCATGAAGAATATGGCGCTGACTGCCCAGCTACTGGAGCAGGCTGCCAAAGAGTGCGGTGACATCTACGTCAACCGGGCCCGGAAGGAAGAGGTTGGTGATGAACCGGTGATCCCGACCCGCATCCAGGTCGACGTGGTGGATGCGAGGAAGCCGAATGCCGAGCCTTAACGTTCCGCAGGCTCAGTTCCTCACGCTGCCCCACAAATTCCGTGCGTTCGTTGCCGGGTTCGGCTCAGGCAAGACTTGGGTGGGATGCTCGGCACTGAGCAAGCACTTCATGGAGTGGCCCGGCGTCAACGCTGGGTACTTTGCACCGACTTACCCGCAGATCCGGGACATCTTCTATCCGACCATGGATGAGGTGGCCTACGACTGGGGGCTGAAGACCAAGATCAACCAGGCGAACCACGAAGTTCACATCTACAGCGGCCGGCAGTACCGCGGCACTGTGATTTGCCGGTCGATGGAGAAGCCGCAGACCATCGTCGGCTTCAAGATTGGCCAGGCCCTGGTCGATGAGCTGGACGTGATGAGCTTGCTGAAGGCTCAGCAGGCCTGGCGCAAGATCATTGCGCGGATGCGTTACAACTTGCCCGGGCTGAAGAACGGCGTGGACGTAACCACGACGCCGGAAGGCTTCAAGTTCGTCTACCAGCAGTTCGTAAAGCAACTGCGTGACAAGCCGGCGCTGAACGACATGTACGGCCTGGTACAGGCAAGCACGTTCGATAACGAGCTGAACCTGCCGGATGATTACATCGCATCGCTGATGGAGTCGTACCCGCCACAACTGATTCAAGCGTATCTGCGTGGCCAGTTCGTCAACTTGACGTCCGGCACGATTTACACGGCCTACGACCGCAAGCTCAACGGGTGCTTTGATACCGTGCAGCCTGGCGAGCCGCTGTTCATCGGGATGGACTTCAACGTTGGCAAGATGGCGGCGATCACCCACGTCAAACGCGACCAGGGGTTGCCCAGGGCTGTAGATGAGTTGATCGACGGCTACGACACGCCCGACATGATCCGCCGCATCAAAGAGCGCTACTGGCAGCACGACGGCAATGACTTCAAGAAGACCTGCGAGATCAGGATCTACCCGGATGCCTCGGGCGATTCGCGAAAGTCTGTGAATGCCAGCATCACCGATCTGGCCATGCTCAAACAGGCCGGGTTCGCGGTCATTGCTCCAGCGGCAAACCCGCCGGTGAAAGACCGAATCAACGCAATGAACGCCGTCTTCTGCAATGCGCAGGACGAGCGCCGCTACCTCGTCAACTCGCTCACCTGTCCGACCTATGCCGATGGCCTGGAACAGCAGGTGTGGGGCGCGAACGGGGAGCCAGATAAAACCGCCGGCATCGATCACGCGAACGACGCCGGCGGCTACTTCATCCACCGCGAGTACCCGATCATCAAACCGGTCACCGCTATCAAAATGGGATACGCCCGATGAGCAACGACGTCTCCTTCAAGCGGGCGGAATACACGGCAGTGCTGGACCGCTGGGCTACCGTCCGCGATGTCTGCGCAGGTCAGCATCGGGTTGTCGATCGGCTCCCGTACATCAATGCGCACGACAAGTCGCCAGAGAACGAAGACCGGAACCGGGCTTACCGCGAGCGGGCAGTGTTCAAGAACGCCACCGGCCACACCCGAAATGGGCTGCTGGGCCTGGCCTTCCATAAAGACCCG
The DNA here is from genome assembly GCF_013386835.1 of Pseudomonas sp. IPO3774. Taxonomy (NCBI): domain Bacteria; kingdom Pseudomonadati; phylum Pseudomonadota; class Gammaproteobacteria; order Pseudomonadales; family Pseudomonadaceae; genus Pseudomonas; species Pseudomonas sp. IPO3774. Next base: position 52,561 of record NZ_JACAQY010000071.1, on the reverse strand, counting down.
ACCCTCACGGTGCCGAAGAAGCTGGAATACCTACAAGACAATGCCAACGGCTCCGGGGTGAGCATTTACCAGCATTCACAAGGCACGCTTGAGAAGGTGCTTGAGGCTGGCCGCCACGGCCTGTACGTCGACTATCACCAGGACGACGGCATCGGCGGGCACTCTGTGATCCTGTCCTATTGCGCCGAAGACATCATCAACTGGCGCACGGGCATGGTGAACGGGCATAGCGTGCTGACTCTGGTGGTGCTGCGCGAGTCGCCGGAGATCCCGGAAGGGTTCGGCTACAAGACGGCTGAGCAGTACCGGGAACTGGCGCTGGAGGACGACGGTTTTGTCTGCCGCGTCTGGCGCCGGTCCGGTCCGAAAGGTGGCGGGCCGCTGGCGGTCATCGAAGAGTTCAGGCCGGAAGGCGTCACCGGGCGTCTCAAGGAGATTCCGTTCACCTTCGTCGGCGCGCAGAACAACGACCCAAGCATCGACGAGTCGCCGCTGTACGACATCGCCATGATCAACCTGGGCCATTACCGGAACAGTGCCGACTACGAAGACAGCGTCTTCTGGTGTGGCCAGGCCCAGCCGTGGATTTCTGGATTGGACGAGCAGTGGGTAAAGCTGCTTGAGACAAAAGGGGTCTATGTCGGATCGCGCGCGCCGATGCTCCTCCCAGCGGGCGGCGCCTTCGGTTACGCGCAGCCGGCACCGAACACACTGGTCAAGGAGGCCATGGCCGATAAGAACCAGATGATGATCGAGCTGGGCGCCCGGATGGTGGTGGCGTCACTGGCCGCCAAGACCGCTACGGAGTCCCGTGGCGATCAGTCGGCATCCACTTCGGTGCTGGCCGGGTGCGTAGCAAACGTCAGTGAGGCCTATACCCGGGCGATCATGTGGTGCTGCGCCTACATGGGCATCGCTGACAAGAAGGTCGCCTACCAGGTGAATCAGGAGTTCGTCGAACTCACGGCTGATCCGCAAATGATCACGGCATTGGTTGGCTTGTGGCAGCAAGGCGGTTTCGCTAAGGCAGACCTTCGGGCCTACCTGCGCAAGCTGGGCCTGATTGCGCCAGAGCGTACAGACCTGCAGATCGACGGTGAACTGGAAGAGCAGAGCGACGGACTGGGCCTGGACGACGAGGACGAACCAAATGGCGGTAAATCCGGCAGTACTTGATGCCACGATCCGGCACGCGGTCTTCCTTGAAAAGCTGAAGGCAGGGGAGGTCGGAAAATTTGCTCCTTTCCTCAAGGAGATTGACCGGTCTATACGGGACCGGCTAACCAAGTCGGACCTGACCGAGTACAACGTCAAGCGCCTGGAGGCGCTGCTGAAGGAGGTGGACAGCCTGTTGCTGGGCATCTTCGACCGCTACAGCGAGCAACTGAACCTCGACCTAGTGGACATCGCCAACTACGAGGCCGAATTTGAGGCGACCAGCCTTGCCAGGCCGGCGCCGGTTGGCGTGTCGCTGGATGTGGTAGCACCAACGGCTGCTGCGATCCGTTCGGCAGTGCTGACGAATCCGCTCAGTGTGCGCGGTACCGGCGGCGGCAAGTTGCTGAAGGCCTTTATCAAGGGTTGGACCAGTGCAGAGCGTGAACGCGTTACCGGCACTATCCGGCAGGGCTTCTTCGAAGGGCAGACGAACTTCCAGATCACCCGCAACATTCGCGGCACCAAGGCGGCAGGATACAAAGACGGCATCCTGGCCATTACCAACCGTAATGCCAGCACGGTCGTGCACACCGCTATTCAGCATGTGTCGTCCCAGGCCCGTATGGAGGTGGCCAAGGTCAACACAGACATAGTGCAAGAGATCCAGATGGTGGCCACGCTGGATAGCAAGACCAGCCAGTTGTGCCGCTCGATGGACAAACGCAAGTTTCCGGTGGATTCCGGTCCAAGGCCGCCGTTCCACCCGAACTGCCGAACCACGTTCATCTTGCTGACTAAGCTCAGCGCGATGTTCGCCAAAGGCGCTACCCGGGCGTCAGTGGGTGCTGACGGCGGGCAGCAGGTGAGTGCTGAACTCGATTACTACCACTGGCTCCAGCAGCAGCCGGCTTCGTTCCAGGACGTCGCCATCGGGCCCGTCCGAGCCAAACTGTTCCGGGAGGGCGGGCTGACCGTCGAGCGCTTCGCCGAGCTGCAGCTTGATCGCAACTTTGCGCCGCTGACTCTGGTGCAGATGAAGGGGCTGGAGCCGCTGGCCTTCGAGCGAGCAGGGATCTAACCGAACAAATTCAATCAGCCGCCTCCGGGCGGTTTTTTATTGCCTGCAAAGCGGGCGAACAAACCCAAGGGGTGCATCAACGTGGCAGAAGAAAACGAAATCGACCTGGAAAACCCGGCAATCAAGGCCGCTATCGCGACTGCCGTTGAAGCATCCGTTTCGGGTTTGAAAACCAAGAACTCGGAATTGCTGGGCAAGCTGAAGGAAACCTCCGGCAAGCTGACCCAGTTCGAAACCCAGTTTGAGGGCATCGACATCGACGCCGTCAAAGGCCTGCTCAGCCGCGCTGGGCAGGACGAAGAAACCAAGCTGCTGACCGAGGGCAAGGTGGACGAGGTCTTCAATCGACGCACCGAGCGCCTGCGTAGTGACTACGACAAGCAGTTGAAGACCATCAGCGAGCGCGCCGAGAAGGCTGAGTCCTTTGCTGCCAAGTTCCAGGGCAAAGTCCTGGGCGATTCGGTGCGCGGTGCAGCGCTGAAAGCCGGCGCTCTACCAGAAGCAACCGACGACATCATCCTGCGCGCCAAAGGCGTGTTCACTCTTAACGAAGATGGCGATGCAGTCGCAGTTGATGAATCCGGCCAGGTCATCCTCGGTAAAGACGGCAAGACCCCTCTGACTCCGCTCGAATGGGCGGAATCTCTGCGCGAAAGCGCACCCCATCTGTGGCCAAGGGCTTCAGGGACATTTGCCCCGGGCGGGGGTGGCGGCAAGGCTGCATTCAAGCGCTCCGAAATGACCTCCGAGCAGAAGCGCGACTTTCAGCGCAAGCACGGCCAAACCGCATATCTCGCATTGCCCAAGTAAGGGGATTGACCCATGGCTACAACCGTTAACAGCGACCTGATCATTTATAACGATGAGGCGCAAACCGCATACCTGGAACGTGTCCAAGACAACCTGGATGTATTCAACGCATCGTCCAACGGCGCAATGGTGCTGGACAACGAACTGATCGAAGGCGACTTCCGCAAGCGCGCCTTGTACAAGCTGAACGGCTCTCTGGAACACCGTGACGTCAACTCTGACGGCAAGGTAACTGCCAAGAAGATCTCCGCCGGTGAAGCTGTCGGCGTCAAGGCACCCTGGAAATACGGTCCGTACCAGACCACCGAAGAGGCGTTCAAACGCCGCGGTCGTCCGGTCGAGGAGTTCTCCCAGATCGTCGGCGCAGACGTCGCTGATGCGACCCTGGAAGGCTTCATTCAGTACGCAACTGCTGGCCTGCGTGCCGCCATCGGCTCCAACGCTGACATGGTGGTTTCGGCCAACATCGAAACCGATGGCAAGAAGACGCTGACTCGCGGTATGCGCAAGTTCGGCGACAAGTTCGGCCGTATTGCTCTGTGGGTCATGCACTCCAGTGCCTACTTCGACATCGTCGACGAAGCCATCACCAACAAGATCTACGAAGAAGCTGGCGTTGTGATCTACGGCGGCCTGCCGGGCACTCTGGGCAAGCCTGTACTGGTGACCGACACCGCGCCGGCGGATGTGATCTTCGGCCTGCTGCCAAACGCCGTAACCATCACCGAGTCGCAGGCGCCGGGCTTCCGTTCCTACGAAGTGAACGACGAAGAAAACCTGAGCATCGGCTACCGCGCTGAAGGCACCGTGAACATCGATGTACTGGGTTACAGCTGGAAAGCCACCACTGGCGGTTCCAACCCGACCCTGGCTGCAGTTGGCTCCGCTGCGAATTGGGTCAAACATGCGGGCAGCAACAAGGTTACCGCCGGTGTGATGATCACGCTGACCTCAACGCCTCCTGTTACTGGCGGTTAAGCCTCAAACTCAACGTGCGGTCAGCAATGACCGCCTTGGAGAAACACATGGAACTGACTTACAGCAACCAGCTGAGCGGCTTCGACCCGGAGAAGCGTTACCGCAATCCGGAACACTTCGATAAGCCCGAAGCGGGTGTGACCAGCGTGCTGGTGATTGGCGATTGGCCGAGCGTGGTCAATGCGTACGAAGCAGCCGGCATCGATGTGTCGGTGACGGAAGCCAAGCGGGCGCAGATTGTTGGTGCGGGCAACCAAGCCGAACTGGAAAAGGTTATCGCGGCTTTGCGTGCTGAGCATGGATCGATCCAGATTCTTATTGACGGCCTGGAAGCTGGCGAAATCCATCGTCCAGTGTCTGGCGACCTAGCGTTGCGCTTGTTTGACGTGCTGGGCAACATCCATGCTTCGGTAGGTGAGCTGACCACTGAGCGTAACGGCTTGGCCTTGACTGTCGATGCACTTCGCGGAGAGGTTGAAGCGCTGAAGAAGTCGGCCCCCACGCCGCCGGCTGATGAGGCCGGTGAAATCGCGGCGCTGAAAGCAAAGCTCGACGAAGCCAAGATTCAGTATCGGGCCAACGCCTCCAAAGAATCCCTGGAAAAGCTCGTCGCTGAGTTGCCCAAGGAGTAATACTGCTGGCTGTCGGTCACCCGGCGGCCAATTTTCAAACCATTCCAGCGAGTTGACGCATGACACTCATCATCGAGGACGGCACCGGCAAGCCTGACGCCGAAAGCTACGCGAGCGCCGCGGACCTGGCCATGTATGCCGTGAAATTCGGCACGGTCATCCCTGTAGGTGTTCCGGAGCAGGAAGCGCTTCTGCGCCGGGCCGCCTTGGCAATGGATGGCATGACCTGGAAGGGGCGCAAGACGAACAGCGAGCAGGCTCTGTCCTGGCCGCGCCGGGAAGTCCTGCTGGATCACGAGATCAAGCCGAACAACTACCTGCCGGCGCGGATCCAGTACGGCCAGATGGCCCTGGCCGCCGAGATTCATCAGGACGACATCGATCCGGTGGAGAAGCGCAAAGGTGCAGTGCTGCTGGATCGTGTCGAGGGTGCGGTAACGCGGCAGTATGCGGCGATCCCGAACACCAGTGGCCGACTGTTGCCGGCGGCTCCAGATCGGCCGAGCGCAACGCAGTTCGCCGACTACCTACAAAAGCGCGGACTGTTCGCAATCCGCGCATAGCAGCAACGGAGACCACCATGGCCACCTTCTACGACGAAATGGCCGTGATGGCTCTGGATATGATCACAGAGTTCGGCCAGCCCGTGACCATCAGCAAGACTGAGCCGGGCGAGTACGACCCGGAGACGGGCGGGGAAGCGCCTGGCGCAACCATCGAGCAAACCGCCCAAGGCATCCTGCTCGACTTCACCGGCCAAGAATTCCAGAACAACAGTCTCATCAAACAGGGCGACAAGAAGCTCAAGATCGCCGCGCAGGGATTGGCCTGGATGCCCGGTCTGCTCGACAAAGTGGTTGCTCAGGGTCGTACTTGGTCAATCGTGCCGCCGCTGAAAGAGGTCAACCCTGCCGGTACGCCGATCCTGTATGAGTTGCAGGTTCGGTCGTGACGAACAAGTACGCGAGCATGAACGGTAGCTTCGCCGAGAACATTCGCGACTTCGCCGAGCGCGCGAAGGGTGGTATCGACGCGACCATCCGCGAGATCGTCATCGAGATCGGAAGCAGCGTCATCCGCATGTCGCCCGTGGGCAATCCAGAGATATGGGCGGCGAACGTTGCGCACCGCCAGGCGAACACCCGGGCCGCCGATGACTATGACTTCAAGGTCGCGGTCCGCAATACGATCATCAATCTCAACGAATCGAACTTCACCAAAGCAGGCAAGCTGCGGCGCGGTTTGAAGTACGCCAAGCCCCTGACCAAGACCGAGCGCGACCAGAACTTCAGCGTGAACGGTTTGGTGGCAGGCAAGGGCTACGTTGGCGGGCGATTTCGCGGGAACTGGCAGTTTTCAATTGATGTGCCGGCCGAGGGAGTGCTTGATCAGATTGATGTCAGCGGTAACGTCAGCATCGCTGTGCTTAAGGCGCAGGTTCAAACCCTGACCGCGGGGCAAACGGCCTACATCGTGAATAACCTGCCCTACGGCATCGCACTAGAATATGGGCACAGCAAACAAGCACCGCACGGGATGGTTCGAGTCACCTTGGCCAACTTCCAAAAGACTGTCGACGATGCAATCAGGAAAAACCAGGTATGAGCCACGCCATCATTGCGTCCATTTACGAGGCCAAGCTCATTGCTTGGAGCAGGGCCCGGGTGGAGCCGATCAGGGTCGTGTTCGAGAACGTCCAGTACGACCCGGCCGACGGCGAGACTTATCTGCGGGCGTTCTTGCTCCCGGGCGATACCGCGAGCAGCACGCTCGCTGGCGACCACCGCGCATTCATCGGCGTCTACCAGGTCAGCATTGTGGCTCCGGCCAATACCGGCAAGACCAAGACGAATCCGCTTGTGGCCGAGTTGACAACACTGTTCCCCCTGTACTCGAGGGACACGAAATCAGGTGTCACTGTGGTCACAATGTCTCCGGTCGACCCAGGCCCCGGAATCCCTGACCCACCCACATTTACCGTGCCGGTGTCGTTCGAATACCGAGCGGACATCGCCACCTGAATAAGCCCGTTGGGCAAACCCCGAAACCCGCCTCTGCGCGGGTTTTGTCATTTATGAAAAGAGGAAACACCCATGCAAATGCCCAACGGCGCCACCCTTGAGATCGCGTCCATCTACGGCACGCCGATCCCATTCACCGCCCTGACAAACGCCAATCCAGCCGTCGCAACGGCTGCGGCGCACGGCTTGGCCGAGGGCGACATCATCGCCGTAAACTCCGGCTGGACGCGCCTCGACGGTCGCGGCGTTCGAGTTGGCGTGATTGCCAGTGGCACCTTCGCCCTGGCAGGCGTGAACACCACCAACGCTCAGCAGTACCCAGCGGGCTCAGGTATCGGCTCCGTCCGCGAGGTGACTGCCTTCACGGAGATCTCGCAAGTCACCGAAATGAACTCGGCCGGTGGCGATCAGCAGTTCCTTACCTTTGGTTTCGTGGCCGACGACAACGACCGCCAGATGCCAACCACCAAGAACCCGATCACGCTGACTTACACCGTCGCTGACGATCCGTCCAAGCCCTATGTGGCTGTCTGTGAGGCGGCGGACGACGACAAGCAGCCTCGTTTGCTCCGCCTGAACCTTCCGGGTGGCAGCAGCATTATCTACAACGGCTATGTGTCGATCACCGCGACGCCGACCATGTCTCGCAACAACCTGATGACCCGTGTTATCAGCGTTGCCCTGACTGGCCTTCCAACTCGCTACGCAGCGACGGTGTAAACCATGGCCAAGTTCAAGCTGATCCAAAAGCCGACCTTCAAGGCGCCGGTAATGATCCAGCGCGCGGGCTACAACGCTGAAAAGGTCGAGTTCGAATTCAAGTACCTGGACCGTACCGCGCTCGCTGAGCTGTATACCGGCTGGAACGAGCGGCACGACGAGCTGGGCAAGCAGGTAGGGGACATGGACCTCAAAGCTTTCACTGCCGCCCAGATCGCCCTGCAAGCCGACCAGTTGCTGGACGTGGTCGTCGGTTGGGATATCGAAGAGAAATTCACGCCTGAAAACGTGCGCATCCTGGTCAACTCGATCAACTCGGCCCCCAAGGCGGTGCTAAATGCTTACGCCGAAGCCTTCAGTGAGGCCCGCCTGGGAAACTCCTAAGCGCCTCCCGCGCCCTGTATGAGCCTGGGCCATCAGATGCAGACCTGATGGCCTTCGGCTTGTCCCGCCAGGACATCCCCGACAGGGAAGTCGGCATCTGGCCGGACAACTGGGACGCCTTCAAAGTCTTCGAGGCCATGAGCACCCAGTGGCGCACAGGCGCGTGCGGCGCAACAGGCATGGACTACAGCGTTCTCTCCGGGGTTATTCGGATGTGCGGCGTACCGATCAGCCAGCGACAAACCATTTTCAGCGACTTCCGCCGTATGGAGGCTGAAGCCCTGCAGGTGATGGCGGAGCAGCGGGAGAGCGCTAGGGGAGGGTGATCCTCAGGCACAAAGACGCAAGACAACCAACATGACGCGGCATCGCCGCAGGAGAAACCATGGATAAGCCTTTTGCCATTGTCGACGGAAAGCTCTACATCAACGAAGCCCTGATCGGCGATAGCACGATCGGGATGGTCAAAGTTACCGATGAACGCATTCAGGTGCTGTCTCAGTCGGTGTCGAGCTTGAGTGCTCAGGTGTCCAGCGAAGCGGCTGCGAGAGCCAATGCCGACACGGCACTCGCAGCGCGTATTGATTCGCTTCAGGCTTCGATCAAACCTGATGCGTGAGATGCTTGGCCGCCTCTAGACCAAGCTTCGTAATCTCCTTGAGCGAGAACTCGTCGACCGGCTTGCCTTCAAGTTTTACGTTGACGATTACCGCACAGCCGTCCGCGTCCCCCAGATGTAACTGGGCAGTTGGTGGGGTGTTGTGACGGGACAGAGCCAGGTTGTTGAGTATTAGAGCCACATTGACCTCCAGGTCATAAACGCGCCGATATTGGCGCAATCCCAGTCCTTGGGCTTGCAGGCGAAGGACTGGGGAAATCCTTTTTAGGCCTCCTCGTAAAAAGAGATCGTTTCTTTCAGCGAGGTTGAAAACTCATAGATCTCGTCCAGCGAGTTGATAGGGTGGCGCGTTTCGACTTTGTCTTTGTCGAAAATTCCCAGATATTTTTGACTGCGATTGAAGTGAAGCCTGGCGATAGGTTTTCGATTATTGTCGTCTAGGAGGATACCGAAGTAGCTCTGTGTGTCTCTGCTAGCTATGCGCTTTGCATCTATAACAGTCCGAACAATCGCTTTGATAATATGGAACCCTTCAAGCTCCTCCATCGTCGTCAGAATGCGATCCTCAGGCTCTTCTTGTGCATCAGCCTGATTTTCGGCCACGACCGATTCAGCTAGCGTGGGAAACGTGGCTTTACTCATCGCTGACTTAAGCCTGTCGTTGATCTGGTCACTGAGAAACTGAGAAGCCGCCTTCCTTGTGAGCTGAGCAAATTGATCTCTAACTTTCTGGGTGATTACTCCTTCGTAGACTCGCGATGCGAAGAAACGAACGAAATCATCATCAGGCTGGGTGAACTGCTTGGCCATTTCCTTTTTGATGTTTCCCACATACTTCAGTTCGCCAGCGGCATTGATGATCGAATCAACGTCGAAAGCGGATTTTGTCAGTTTTTGAAGCTCGGGGATGACATGCTCATCGATGTTGAGCAGGTCGATCTCAAGAAATGGCTTCTCGTCCATTTTGTTTGGAGCATCTAGATCGGTATAGAACCGATAAAATCTGCCATTTGTGAGGATGGAAATTCGCGCAGTCGTAACGTGGAAGTAGCGGAAGAGCTGGCTCGCATGGTTAATATTGAGCGGCTCGCCGACTTTTTTCGTTTCGATCAAAATCTGTATCTGGCCACCCTTCAAAATCGCGTAATCGATCTTTTCCCCTTTTTTCGTGCCGACATCGCACACGTATTCCGGAACGACTTCGGAGGGGTCGAACACATCGTAGCCCAGCACGGTATGAATGAACGGCATTACGAAAGCAGTCTTTGTTGCTTCCTCAGTTTGAATTGTCGATGCTAGCTGATTAACCTTCGCTGACATTGCGTTCAAGCGTTCTACAAAATCCATTTCTCTGCTCCGCTGCACGTTCATCCGGCTGGGCCGTAGAGGCGCAACGCTACTACGCCAAGCCCTTGCCCCGCCACTGGCATTCCATCCACGCTGGATGTCTGGCCAGCTGCTGATGCACGCGAACCCGAAGAACCCCGCCAATGCAGGGCTTTGTTGTTGGCATTTTTGCCCATGCCTCGACGGTGATACGATAAAGTCCCAAGCATGGATACCCCATGATCACTGGACAGGGACTTCGAATGTTTGTCTTGAGGCTGCTCGTTTTAGGTTTTTTGGCATTTTTCAGCTATTCGATGGGCACGCAGCGCGGACCGCTCAACGCATTCGGAACGATAGTTGCGTATAGCTCGGTAGTGTTCGTGCCGATGTTCTATATGCTCCCCACTATTGAGGCATGGATTAGGAAAAGCACGAATTTGCCCGCCATAGCCGCCGTGAATTTCTTCCTCGGCTGGAGCTTGCTGGGTTGGGTCGCGGCTCTGGTTTGGGCATTCAAACAGCCATCGCCCGTGGTGATGGTGCGTGAGCCTGAAGCGCCGCTCACCAATTTCAGTATGCCAACCCAGGAAAAGCCAAAGAAGAATTGCCAGTTCTGCGGAGAGGAGATTCTGGCGATCGCCGTTAAGTGCAAGCACTGCGGCAGCGATTTAACGCAGGATTCCTAGCCTCCGCCGAAATAAGCGCACAAAACAAGCCGGCCATGAGCCGGTTTTTTATTGCCCAAAGAAAAGCATCGGATTGCAGTCCAACCGTGCAAGAAGAGAGAAGCCAATGAGCACAAATTTCGCCTCCCTGGGCATTTCGGTTGAGTCTTCACAGGCAGCTAAAGCTTCCGATGATCTGGACAAGCTTGTCGATTCGGCGGTGGAGGCTGAAAAGGCCATCGATGAACTTGGGAAAACTGGTGAAGGTCTCGCGAACACTGGCAAGAAAATCTCTCAGACCGAGTCAGAAGTAGCGCAAGGGGTCGAAAAGACGACTGTCGCGATTGATCGTCAGGCAACCGCCGGCAAAAAAAGAAGCGACAGTGCCGCGTACGAGATGACCATCACTCGGCAGCTTGAAGCTGCTGTCGCGGCCGCCGCGGGCTCCAGAGAGAATCTCTCGCGGGCGAATGAGCTTTACGTTAAGGCTCAGGAGCGTGGTCTGCTACTGACTGAGGATGAAATTCGACTTGAGGGGCTTCTCGATAAGGCAGAACTGAAAGTCGAATCGTCGCGGATGCGGCAGATCGCAGCTGCCGAGAAAGAGAATGCTCAAAAGCAGAAACTGATTGAGTCAGAGAACCGTCGCATTGAGGCGCTCAAGCGAACTGTTAATGGCATAGATCCACTCACCAAGAAACTTGCTGAACTGGAGGCTCGTGAGCGGGCTCTCAACGAGCTGCATAAATCGGGTGAGTATGACGCGCTTCGTTACAACGAGGCTCTGGCCAAGATCGGAAAAGACCGGGCCGGCTTGACCGAGACCGCCAGTGCATTCGACAAGCTGAAGCTAGGAACCCGCCAGGCACAAGAAAACGTCATGCAGCTTAGCAACGCGCTTCAGTCAGGGGACTGGGGTAGTGGGGTTCGTGCCGTGACCCAATTGGGAGTTGGCGCTGGCGCGACCATGACCAGCATGCTCGCTATCGCTGCACCTATTGGGATCGTGGTGGCCGCCATCGGCGGGCTTGCATATGCCTACCATAAAGGCAGTGAGGAGCAGGAAAACTTCAGTAAATCACTGGTTTTGACTGGCGATCGCGCCGGGGTAAGTGCCGCCCAGCTTAGCGATATGGCTCGCCAGGTGAGCGCAACAATCGGCACGACAGGGCAGGCTGCCGAGGTCCTGGCATCTTTGGCAGGTAAAGGTAAGCTCGCTAGCGGGAGCTTTGTTGAGATATCAGAAGCTGCTATCGCCATGGAGAAGGCGACTGGCAAGTCGGTTGATGCAACCGTCGCAGAGTTCGTGAAAATTGCTGAGGATCCCGTCGCTGCGGCGAAGTCTCTAAATGAGCAATATCATTTTTTGACGGCGAGTGTGTACTCGCAAATCGTCGCTCTCCAAGAGCAAGGAAATACGGTCGGCGCTGCAAAAATACTTACCGACAGTTACGCCTCGACTATTGAAACAAGAGCCGGCCAGATCACCCAAAACCTTGGGCTCATTGAGCGTGGATGGAATGACATTCGGGATGCAGCCAAGAAAGCGCTCGATATCCCGCTTTCGCTCGGACGCGAGAAAACTCTGGCAGAGCAGTTAGAAAGCGAGAGAGCAAAGCTCGACGACCTGAATAAAAAGACGTCCGGAAACAAAATTGTTGCCGGCAGTGCCTCGGTATCTGAGGAGCGCAAGCAGCTTGAAGAGTCGATCCGACTAAAAGAAGCCTATGTCGAGATTGAAAAGCGTCAAAGCAAGTACGTAGGCGACCGCAGAAAGATCGAAGACGACGCGGTGGATGCAACTGCTCGTGCTGATGCTAGGCACTTGGCGAACCTTTCGAATGAAGGAAAGCGCGCTCTCGAGATCAAAAAGATCAATGAGGACACAGCGAAGATCCGCGCGGCGAACCCCAACGATAAGAGAGTTGATCCTAAGTACGTCGCCGAGCAGATAAAGGACGTCAATGACAAGTACAAAGACCCGAAAGTCGCCTCCAGCCAGGTCGACCTGACCGGCTTCAATAACGCCAAGAACAACCTATCCGATATCGTCAATGAATACCGAAACGCCCAGAAGGAACTGGAGGCCCAGCAGAAAGCCGGCGTAGTTTCGCTGTCGGACTATGCCAAGCAGCGTTCGGCCCTGATCAATCAGGAAAAGGATGATGTCGCCGCGGCTTACCAGGCCGAGATCGACGCTTTGGAGGCTGCCAAGGCCAAGAAAGGCACAACGGCGGCTCAGAGCATCCAGCTTGACCAGAAGATCGCCGACGCACGGCAGGGGATGGTCAAGGCTCAGAAGGACGCCGACAGCCAGCTGACGGTTATCGCCACAAACGAGAAGGGCCGTTTGGAGCAACTGACAGCCGCCTCAGAGGCGTACGTCAATCAGCTGGAACGCCAGCGAGCCGCACTGGAAGCCGCCGGCTCCCGCGCTGCAAATGGGCTGGGCCTGGGCGACCGGCAAGCAGCACTACAAGCGAGTCTCGACGCAACCACAGACAGGTTCAACGACGAGCGCGCCAAGCTGCTGGATCGCCGCAAGACTGCGCCTGACAAGTACAGTCAGGAAGACTACATGCGCGACCTGGCCAGCCTGGAGGACGCGGAAAGGAAGTACAGCGACACCGTGGTCGATAACTACGACAAGATGTCGGAGGCCCAAGGCGACTGGCGTAGCGGGGCATCGTCGGCTTTCCAGAACTACCTGCAATCTGCCAACGATGTGGCTGGCCAGACCAAGAGCCTGTTCACCAATGCCTTTTCCAGCATGGAAGACGCAGTCGCCAATTTTGCTGTCACCGGCAAGCTTTCGTTTTCCGACTTCACCAAGTCGATCCTGGCGGACATGGCGAGGATCGCCACTCGGCAGGCTGCATCCAGCATCTTATCGAGCATAGCGTCTGCGTATGGCGGTGGAGGTGCCAGCTTCGGCTCAAGCATCGGTAGCGCTATCACCGCCAACGCCAAGGGCGGTGTTTATGACTCGCCGAGCCTGTCGAGCTTCAGCAACCAGGTGCACGATAAGCCGCAGATGTTCGCATTCGCCAAGGGTGCGGGCATCTTCGCCGAGGCCGGTCCGGAGGCGATCATGCCACTGACCAGGACGGCCGGCGGCGAACTTGGTGTGCGTGCGCTGGGCGGTGGAGGTGGAGGTGGCGGTGGCGGTGGAAACACCTACAACTTCCCCGTGTCGGTATCCGTGCAAACAGCAAGCGACGGCGGCAATGCAACGCAGGAAGACACCACGCAACTGGGCAAGGGCATTCAGCAGGCAGCCAAAACTGAGGCTGAAACCGCAATTGCCAAGGGCCTACAGCCTGGCGGCTCAATCTGGCGCCTGATCAACGGGAGGTAACCGTGGCGATTGAAACTTTCACATGGGCCACCCAGCACGGGGAGTCGCCGACATTTGAATATAGGACCAGGGAATCACGCTTTGGCGGGGGCTATAAGCAAGTCGTCGGCGATGGGCCCAACAATAAAGAAGATGCCTACCCAATCACCCATACCGGCAACACTGCCACGGTACTGGCCATCATGGCGTTCTTCGATCGACACCAGGGCGCCAAAGCTTTCTTGTGGATCACTCCGCTGGGGCAGCTTGGCCTGTTCACCTGCAAGAACCCAACCCCGACGCCCATGGGCGGTGGCGTATTCAAAGTGACGGCGACATTTGAGCGCGCGTTCCACCCGTAAAGGTCAATCTATGTCCCTGATCAATGCTATCCAGACTCTTGAGCCTGGCAATGAAGTCATGCTGTTCGAATTGGACGGCAGCGATTACGGCGCGGGAATTCTGCGCTTCCATGGTCACGCTATCCCGCACACGCCTGCCGAGCTGCTGGCCGCCGGCTCGAACGCCGACCAGCTGCCAGCGAAGTCGATCTGGTGGAAGGGGGAGGAGTACGGCGCTTGGCCCATGCAGTACGAGGGAAGCGAGGCGAATGGCGACGGCACGGCGGTACGGCCGAAACTGGCCGTCGGCAACGTCAACGGGCGCATCACTGCGCTCTGCCTAGCCTTCGAGGATCTGCTGGAGTTCAAGTTGACAATTCGCAACACGCTGGCCGAGTTCCTTGATGCCGTTAACTTCGAAGGCGGCAACCCTGCGGCCGACCCCACCCAAGAATCGATCGAGGTCTGGTATGTCGACCAGAAGACCAACGAGGACGGCGAGTCGGTCAGTTGGGGCTTGGCCAGCCCTGGCGACGTCGGCAGTGAAACAATCGGCAGGCAGATGACCACGCTATGCCATTGGGCGCTGACCGGCGGCTACAGAGGGCCTGATTGTGGCTACACCGGGCCGTATCGGGACAAAGACGGAAACCTGACGGATAACCCCGAAAACGACATTCCCGATGGAACGCTAGGGCGCTGCTGCATTCCCCGATTCGGTGAGGGCAACCCTTACCCGTTCGGGGGATTTCCGGCTGTGTCACTCATTGCCCGGAGCTGAAAATGCGCAAACATATCATTGCGGCCATACAGGCGCATGCGGTGGCCGAGTACCCGAAAGAGTGCTGCGGACTGGTGCTGGCCGTGGGCCGGTCACAGAAGTACTTCCCGTGCCGGAACATCGCCACGGATCCAAACGAAGAGTTCCGGCTTGAGCCAGAGGACTATGTCGCGGCAGAAGACCAAGGCCAGGTTATCGGTATCGTGCATTCGCACCCGGACGCCACTAGCCGCCCCTCATCGCGTGACCTGGCCATGTGCGAAGCCACGGCTTTGCCCTGGCACATTCTGTCCTGGCCCGAGGGCGATCTTCGAACTATCACACCAACCGGCAGCACGCCGCTGCTAAAGCGCCCGTTCGTGCATGGGGCGTGGGATTGTTGGCAGGTCTGCGCTGACTGGTATCAGCGGGAGTGGGGGCTTGAATTTGAATCCTTCCAGCGCGCCGATGGCTGGTGGGAGAGTGCGGGCAGCACCAGCTTGTACGAGGCGAACTACGCCGCCGCCGGATTCGAGCAGGTCGAAAGCCCACGGCGAGGCGACATGATCGTGATGGAGGTAGGCCGCACAGCTCACCCGAACCACGCAGGGATTTACCTGGGGACTGATTCGACGCTGCCAGGCGAAGAGTCCTGCGTGTTCGGACCAGGGCCTTTCGTCCTGCACCACCTGTATGGCCGGCCATCAGAGGTGATCATCTACGGCGGCCCATGGCTGCATCGCACCCGCTTAATTCTTCGACACAAGGAGGCCCGATGAGCGCCATCGTTTATTCGCCGATGACCACTATCAAGCTATCCGGCTCGCTGGCCCAGAAGTTTGGCCGACTGCATCGGCGCCAGGTTGGTTCGGGCGACACTTGGGAGGTTTTCCGGGCGCTGAAGGCAACCATTGATGGATTCGAGACTGAGATCCGCCGCCTTGATCGCCTGGGCCTTCGCTTCGCCATCTTCCGCAACAGGAAAAACGTCGGGCCGGATGAGTTCGGCATGGGCGGTGCCAGGGAGATACGTATCGTTCCGGTCGTAGAGGGCAGCAAGCGCGGAGGGCTGATACAAACAATTATCGGCGCGGTGCTTATTGTGGCGGGTTCATATTTCGGGCAGGCCTGGGCTGTGCAGCTCGGTTTAGGCCTCGTAGCGGGAGGCGTCATACAGATGCTAAGCCCTCAAGCCAAGGGGTTATCACAAAGCGCCTCGCCAGAAAACATGCCCAGCTACGCATTTGGATCAGCCAAGAACACCACGGCCAGCGGCAACCCTGTCCCGATCTGTATCGGAGACCGTCGGTGGGGCGGGGCAATCATCTCGGCATCGATCTACGCCGAGGACAAAACGTAGGCACAACGCACCAAACAAGCCGGCCAAGAGCCGGTTTTTTATTGCCTGGAGGAAAGCATGGGCGCAGCACAGAATCTGGATGTTCACGGTGCCAAAGGTGGCGAGAGCAAGCCAAAAGCACCAGTAGAGGCGCCCGACAGCTTGCGCTCGACCAACGTGGCCAAGATCTTGATCGCCGTGGGCGAGGGTGAATTCGACGGCACACCAACCGCGCGCGACATCTTCCTCGACAACACGCCGATCCAGGATGGCAGCGGGAACTTCAACTTCACCAATGTAAAGTGGGATTGGCGCCCGGGGTCGGTTGAGCAGACCTATATCCCCGGTATCCCGTCTGTCGACAACGAAACCTCGCTGAATATCGAACTGCGCAGCGGCACGCCGTGGGTTCAGTCGCTGACCAATCTTCAGCTGTCGGCAGCGCGTATTCGCCTGGCCACACCGCGACTGGCGAGCCAGGACAGTGAGGGGAACATTGGCGGCTACAGCATCCAATACGCGGTCGACGTGGCCACCGATGGAGGGGCATATCAGGAGGTATTGGTTGGCGCCATGACAGGCAAAGCCACCACTCGTTACGAAAAGTCCATGCGTATCGATCTTCCACCTGCGACCAGCGGGTGGCTGATTCGATTTCGCCGCATCACTCCAAACCAGAACACCGATAAGATCGCGGACAGCCTGTTCATCGCCGGCTACACCCAGGTGATCGACGCAAAGCTGCGCTATCCGAACACAGCGCTACTGTTCATCGAGTTCGACGCCGAGCAGTTCACCAACATTCCGGCGGTCACCGTGAAGTGTAAGGCCCGCCGCTGGCAGGTGCCGAGCAACTATGACCCGGTGGCCCGCACGTACTCTGGCGCCTGGGACGGAACCATGAAGGAGGCCTGGACCAATAACCCGGCCTGGGTGACCTACGGGATCTGCACCCAGGACCGATTTGGCCTGGGTCGCCGCATCAAGCCGTGGATGGTGGACAAGTGGGAGCTGTACCGCATCGCGCAGTACTGCGACCAGATGGTGCCGGACGGTGCCGCAGGCGTTGAGCCACGCTTTCTGTGCGACATGAACCTGCAGGGTAAGGCCGACGCCTGGTCCTTGCTGCGCGACATCGCAGGTATTTACCGCGGCATGACGTACTGGGCCCAAGGTCAACTGGTCATGCAAGCTGATATGCCTCGGTCGCAGGACATCGACTACGTCTTCACCCGATCCAATGTAATCGACGGAAAAATCTCCTACGGCAGTGCGTCGGCCAAGACACGCTTCACGCGCTGCCTGGTCAGCTACGACAACCCACTGAACAACTACGACACCGACGTCACGGTCTATTCAGACCTGCCGCTCCAGCGCCGCCTGGGCGACAAACCGACGGAGATCAGCGCCATCGGCTGCACCCGTGCATCTGAGGCTCAGCGTCGCGCCAAATGGCTGGTGCTGAGCAACAACCAAGACCGGACTATCAGTTTCAGGACCGGCATGGAAGGCCGCATCCCATTGCCGGGCTTCATCATCCCCGTTGCCGACTCGCTGCTGGCGGGCCGTGAGATCGGCGGGCGCATTGCGGCTGCGACGGGGAAGGTCATCACCTTGGACCGCGACACCCTAGCCAAGGCCGGCGACCGCCTGGTGATCAACCTTCCCGGCGGACGGGCAGAAGGACGCACCGTGGAAAGCGTGAGCGGCCGCAACGTAACTGTGACCGTTGCCTACAGTGAGGCGCCGGCGGCACAGCTTCAGTGGGCAATCGACGCTGACGACCTTGCGATCCCTCTATATCGAGTGATGCGGACCGCACGGACGCCAGAAGGCGACTACGACATCAGCGCCTTGCAATATGAGCCTGGCAAGTTCGCCAGCATCGACACAGGTGCGCGCTTGGAAGAGCGCCCAATCAGTGTGATCCCGATCACCGTTGTTCCGGCACCTGCAAGCGTCACAGTTACATCGAACGTATCGATCGACCAAGGCCTGGCCATCAGCACCATGAACATTTCGTGGCCCGCTGTTGCTGGCGCCGTCGCGTATGACGTGGAGTGGCGCAAGGATAACGGCAACTGGATCAAGGTGCAGCGTACTGGCTCAACGAGCGTGGACGTCACCGGAATCTACTCCGGGGCCTACCTGGCTCGGGTGCGCGCGGTGAGCGCCTTTGAGATCTCGTCGATCTGGAAAAGCTCGAACCTGACCAATCTACAAGGAAAGGTCGGCCTGCCGCCGGCGGTGTCATTCCTGACCACCACCAGTGAGCTGTTCGGCATCGGCATCAAGTGGGGATTCCCTGCTGGTGCCGAGGATACCCAGCGCACCGAACTGTGGTATGGCCCTGCAAACAATCTTGGAGCCGCTACCAAGCTGGCCGACCTGGCGTATCCGCAGGCCGACTACCGCATGCAGTCGCTGTTGGCGGGCGCTCGCTTCTTCTTCTGGGCGCGCCTGGTGGACCGGACCGGAAACATCGGGCCGTTCTATCCGGTGGTGAACGGTGTGATTGGGCAGGCCAGTTCGCAGGCCGGCCCCATCCTGGACTTGATTGCCGGCCAGATTGGTAAAACCGAGCTGGCTCAGGAGTTGGTCAAGGAGATTGAACTGATCTCCGGCGACGGTCCGGGGTCTGTGAACGATCGCTTGGAGCAGGCCAAGCAGGAATTGGAAGACCTGATCGATCAGATCACGGACGCCCTGGTCTATGATCCGACCAAAACCTATGCCGCCGGCGACGTAGTGCGGCAGGGCCAGCACCTGTACCAAGCCATCGCGCCGGTACCGAAAAACACTACGCCTCCCAATGCCCAGTACTGGTTCGATATCGGCACCATTGCCGAGACAACCCAGGCCATGGCGTTGCAGATCCAGCAGAACAAGGCGTCCATCGACACCGTGGACGGCAAGGTCACGGCACAGGCCTCCGCCCTGCAATCGCTCCAGGCGAGCTGGAGGGAGGACAGCGGGGAGGGCGACCTGGCGGACGCCCTGAAAGGTTGGGATGCCACCGCCAAGTTCGCTGAGCAGGTGAAGGTTCAGGCCTCGGACAACCGAGCGCTGGTTGAGCGCACCACGTCGCTGGATGCGGCGGTAGGGCAGAACAGGGCCGGGCTTACCTCGCTTGAGCAGGTGGTAGCCACTGAAACCCTTGCAACGGCGACACGACTGGATCAGTTGAAAAGCAGCGTCGACGGCAACACTGCTGCAATTGGCGGTGAGGCATCGACAAGGGCTGATGCCGATAGTGCTCTTGGGACTCGCATCGATCAGGTGGGGGTCACCGTCGGCAATAACGGTGCGGCGATCAGCCAGGAGGAAATCGCCCGGGCGAATGCGGACACCGCGCTCGGCCAAAGAATCGATACGACACAGGCGAAGGTTGCAGAGAACTCGGCAGCCGTTCAAACGGTTACCGATTCCCTGGCCGACACCAACAAGGCCGTCGCCTCACAGTCCACCACGCTTCAAGCTGTTGTTGGCGGCGGGCGGGATGGTACCGACGAGGGAGACCTGGCCAGCGCAATCAGCGAGGTGAAGAACAAGGCTGCGATTCAGGTAACAGCAAGGGCTCAGGCTGATACCAATGGAAAGCTTTCCACCATGTGGTCCGTCAAAATGCAGGTCAATGCCAACGGTCAGTATGTCGCCGCCGGGATCGGCCTGGGTATCGAGCAGGGCGCTGATGGTTTGTTGCAAAGCCAGTTCCTGGTGAGTGCTGATCGGTTTGCCGTAGTGAACACAATCGATGGTGGTGCTTTCACCACGCCGTTTGTAGTTCAGGGCGGTCAGGTGTTCATGAGCTCCGCCATGATTCAGGACGGGACGATCACCAACGCCAAGATCGGCAACTACATCCAGTCGAACAATTACCAGGCAGGTATTACCGGCTGGAAGTTGTTCTTCGACGGGACATTTGAAATCAACAGCCCGCTCGGCGGCCAGGCACGCCAGGTAATCAACAACGCCGGTGGCAAGGTGTTCGATGAGAACGGTGTGAAGCGATACCAGTGGGGGGATCTTTCAGCATGAGCCATGGGGCGAGAGTTTGGGGGCCTACGGGCCTCCTTGAATTGGATGAGACCTCTTTCACCGTGCGCGTTATCTATTCAGCCCTAGTAACCCGGCCTGCCGGCACGCTGTATAGCGACATAGCGGTGCCTGGTTGTGATCCAGCCACCTGCAACGCGGTGTGCGTTCCAACCGCGCCATACCCTGAAGACCCCAGCGCACAGAACCTGAACGCAATCCAATACGAGCCTCAAGTCATGTCCGGGGTAGTTAGGGTTTGGTACGTTAACCGAAGCATAAATCCGTCGTCACCGCCGGCCCCAGGGTTGGCCACACAAAGGCTTTTAGTGATGAAGTACCGATAATGGCGTCTTATGGAATGTCGTTTACCAACGACTCAGGTGTCGTGGTCATCGATTCGGAGTTTGCCAGGTTGGTCGTCCTGTACAAAGGTGACTACAGCGGACCTATCGTCTTCCCGGCGCCGATAACCACCCAGGAACCGCCTTTGGTGTTTGTTCGCCCCAGTGCCTCGGTAACCATAAGTTACGCCAAGATAACCGGTACCGCAGGCAACTGGACGGGCTTCTCATTCTTGGGAATGGGCTCTGGAAAGTTCTTCGTGGCCTCGTTCGGCGGGGCAACTCCCACTGCAAAGTACGGGTTTAGATTATGGGATGGGCAAGGAAAGTTGTTGTTTGATAGCGGGACACCGTGTGCGCAGTTCACCCGCACGATATCGGCATGGACCTACATTGGATCCAGCACAACACCGCAGGGTCAGACCCAGGTCAACTTTACAGCGCCATCCCCCCTGGACTCCGGCGATTACATCATGATCAACAACATAGGGATGGATGTCAGTGCCGGTTCTAGCAAGGGCGCTAAGTTGTACTGCGTGTGGGACTACGCAAACAACCGGATTGTGATGTTTACGATTGGAGTCTCTAACGCTGCGACATTTTATGTGCCCGTGGTGTTCGCTAAGCCAGTGATTTAGCCGTTCATCAGACAATTCAATATCCAATAGCCGCCCTGAGTGGTTTTTTTATTTCCTGGAGAAAAGTATGCCTTGGTACAGAGCCGGCACAGTTGCAGTTGCATTGAATTCCAGCACCGTCACCGGCACAGGCACGTCGTTCAGTGCCAACGGGCGCGTAGGTGATGCATGGACTGGGCCCGATGGGCGCTGGTATGAGGTGACCAACATCGCCAGCAACACGGTGCTGACCATCTCGCCGAACTACCTGGGGGCGACAGTCTCCGCGGGTACGTACGCCCTGGCGCCGATGCAGGGCTACGTGAAGGACTCCGCCGATCAACTTCGGCAGATCGTCAACCAATGGGGCGCCACCCTGGCCGGCCTGGGCGCGGTCTCGACGGAAAACATTGTGCCGGTGGCGAAGGGCGGTACAGGGGCGACAACAGCCCCCGCCGCCCGGGCGATTCTCGGCGCATTGGCGGCTGGCGACTACGGGCTGGGTGGTTCAAGCATCACGGAGGCGGGCAGCCTGAGCACCCTGAACGTGACCAAGTTTTTTAACACGACAGCAGCCACGACTGGAGTTCCGATAGGCCAGGGCACCATAGATGGACAGGGGCATGGCATTCACAACCAGCACCCTAACGGCGCCTACGCAAATGAGATGTGGACGGCGCTTACGGCGAACAGGATGTTTTTCAGGATTCGGGCCGCCAGCAACTGGACGGCCTGGGCAGAGCTGTACCACACCCAAAACACGACCCGCGCCGCCGACGGCACACTGAAGGCTATCTAAATGACCACTCGTGCAGCAGTAAACATATTAGGCGCCGACGGCGCCGTCATTGATGTCACGTCTTTGGGCGTCAACACCATTACGACCGAGCACCCGGGCCCGGGACAGTACCTGGTGCACGGCACGCTTGGAATGGTCCCACCGCCAGAAGGCTGGGGCTACGCGGTGAATCAGGTCGATTCGGCCTGCTCGGTCGGCATCAGCTACAACGACGGCGTGCTGGCGGTAAGTGTGGGTAAGGACGGTGAGCCAACAGACTTAGCTCACAGCATCACCCTGCATGTGGCGGTGGAGTCACTCCCGACCGCGGCGTTACTTGAGCCAACTACATCTGGTGAGGCACTGCTGGAAAGGGCCCTGGCAGAGATC
Source organism: Pseudomonas sp. IPO3774 (assembly GCF_013386835.1). NCBI lineage: Bacteria > Pseudomonadati > Pseudomonadota > Gammaproteobacteria > Pseudomonadales > Pseudomonadaceae > Pseudomonas > Pseudomonas sp. IPO3774. The sequence goes on along the minus strand of NZ_JACAQY010000071.1, from coordinate 30,226 downwards.
GTGCGGTTGCGTGCCCTCGCTGACTATGCGATCGCGCCACTTCAGGATGCCGTGGATGTCGACGAAGCGACGGACACAGATCTCGCGGCGCTCAAGTCCTGGAAGAAATACCGAGTAGCGCTGAGCCGGGTTATTGAGCAACCGCAGTACCCGGATGCCATTGAGTGGCCCGTCGTGCCTACGTAACTGCAAACGGTCGAAGCCGCCCGCCCTGAGCGGGTTTTTTATTGCCTGGAGAAAAGCATGCCGATCACAGAGCAGCAGTTGCTACAGATCCTCCCGAACGCCGGCCGACAAGCCGGCGTTTTTGTTCCTGTGCTGAATACGGCCATGGCCAAGTACGGAATTGTCACGTGCCTGCGCATCGCTGCCTTCATCGCCCAGATCGGGCATGAGTCGGGGCAGTTCCGCTGGCTGAAAGAGTTGTGGGGCCCCACGCCGCAGCAGGCCGGCTACGAAGGGCGCTCCGATCTGGGCAACAAGGTCAATGGCGATGGCTTCAAATACCGTGGCCGCGGCCTGATCCAGGTTACTGGCCGGGCCAACTACGCTGCGTGCGGCGAGGCCCTGGGCCTGGACCTGATCAGTCGCCCGGAACTGCTCGAGCAGCCGCAATACGCTGCGATGTCGGCGGCCTGGTTCTGGTCTACCCGCGGGCTGAACACTCTGGCGGACCAGAGCGATTTCCTGAAGATCACCCGTCGTATCAATGGCGGCATCAACGGCCTGGAGGATCGCCAGGCTTTGTACAAAGTGGCGCTGAAGGTGCTGGCATGACGCCGGTGCAGAAGTTGGCCAGCCTGGCGGCGCTGATCCTGCTGGCTATGGCCGTGAGCTTCGGCGCTGCCTGGCAGGTGCAGGAATGGCGGTATGACGGGAAGCTGGCAAAGCAGGCGGGACAGTTCCAGACGGACCTTGACGCGATCGGCAGTGCCGCTACCGCCCAGGCCCGCGCCGAGCAGGACAAGCGCCTGGCCACCGAGCAGCAACTGGCCGCTGCCGATCAAAAACACACCAAGGAATTATCCGATGCCCAGCGCAACCAGGCTCTGCTGCGTGACCGTCTTGCTACTGCTGATGTGCGGTTGTCAGTCCTTCTCGACGCCACGGATTCAGCCGGTGGCTGCGACGTGCCTGCCGCCCCCGGCGCCGTCGGCGTGGTTCATGCAGCCCGTCGAGCCCAACTTGACCCAGCGCATGCTCAAAGAATTATCGCCATCACCGATGCCGGAGACCAAGGATTGATCGCCCTGCGAGCCTGTCAGGCCTACCTAAAAGAGGTTTCTACACCGAAGTAAAAGGAGCGGCCGGGCAGGATGCGTCAACATCCACCCGGCCACCTTCCCCGCAGAACGTCCCTGCAAGTCCAGCCAAGACTCCTGTTTCGTGCACAAAGCGGAGCGAGCCTTGCACTGTTTATCCATTCAGTTTTATTGAGGTAAGTGTTTTTTTACCAAGAGACTGATATTCGTTGACATTGCTCTCAGTCATATTAAATGTTGCAATTATCAAATTATTATCTGATAGCATATATAGCTGCATATTCAATATGTCAGCATCGAGCCCCTTCGATGTAAATGTTATAAGCCATGCCTTATTGCCCCCAGCCTCGATCTGTGAAGCTTGAGGTGCTAAGTTTTTCATGGCGATTAAAATATTATCTTTGATTTCATCAATTCCAACTAGTTCCGGTTTTTTTAACTTTGATATGCCAAAAGATACAGAGCCGCTTTCATTGCTGTAAATAACCTGAGGTCTTCTTTTTGATGGATATTTAATTTCAGCTAGCTTTTCAGATAATGGTGTGAATTGCGTTGGTATTTCAACACTTAAGCCTAAAGATTTGATGTTCTCTAATCTCATGTTTGCGTCTAGCGCTGAAGCACTTGCCGAAAACATTAATAATAAGATAAATGCGGCTATATTTTTCCGTAGTTCAATCACGTAGTTAATCCTCAATCTTACCATTACATCTCTGCTTCGGTTTCAATCGTGACTGCTACCGGGGTGGAGGAGTCGCGAGTGCTTTTCCTACGGTATTCGGTAATGAATTTTACTCGGTCGTCCTGGAAAAAGAGCAGGATTGAACCAGAGCGTGGATGGGGAACGTGGTGCTAGAAACTGCTTAACCAGTAGCTCTTTTAAGCCCCGTTGAAACGTTTTTTCGCTCATATCCATGGATATCCCAGACAGTCCGTCGTTAAACCAAGCTAGCTCGATGCTTTCTGCAAAAACCTGACGCATATACGCTACCTATAGCAAGTCCTATTGACTGAGCGGTTGTCGTTGGTGTGTTAAATCCGGCAACCGCTCCTGTCATTATTGCGGATGCAGCACCTCTAAGGGTCGCCGGCTGTCCTGCGCCAGCGTAGGCTCCTACGCAAGCTAACCCAGCTTAACCCAACGCATGTTCAAAGAGTTATCGGCATCACCGACGCCGGGGATAATGCCGTGATCGCGCTGCGGGCGTGCCAGGCGTACGTCAGGGCGATTGCGCACTGAGGATGATGAGCTACGCTTTTGGCTTGGATGCTCAGGACGGCAATTCTCCATTAAAACTGACAGGCACTTATGGACAAGCAGCTGGCAGGGCTCTCTTTTCTTTTGACGCTGGGGTGGGTCGTTGCTGTGGTGGGCGTCATGTGGTTTTTCGGTAGATGAAGAAAACTGTAGGCGGGAACTTGCTCTGTATTCAATGGCTCCCATGAGTACACCCATTTGGATATACAGGCATGAGCATCGGTGCAAGATTGAAATCTGAACGCCTTAGACTTGGATTGTCCCAATCTGCCATTGGTGCGATTGGTGGAGTGGAAGTGAATGCTCAGGGAAGGTACGAGAGTGGGATTCGTTTTCCGCGGGCGGATTACCTCGCGTCGGTCGCGAAATCCGGCGTCGATATCCTGTTCGTGATTACTGGAAAGCGCACAGAGAACGGTAGTGCGGATTCGGCCAAGGCTGCTGAGGCGCTGGATAGCGCGACGGAGTGTCTTGAAAAGGCAAAAGAGCTCATTCACTGATTCATTATTTTATGTATCAACGCCGGCCCTTTGTTTCGCACATTGCCCACGGCAGTATCGACCTTGAACCACTCGAAAACCTCGGCCGGTTCGCCCTGGTGTAGCACCATCTGTTCTGCTCGCTCCTTGGGCGTGGCCGGGTCCAGCCATTCCCTAGCCAGGTCCGGCGTCAGCACCACGGGCCGCCGGTCGTGGATGTCCACCATTCCGCCGGCGCTGTCGGCGGTGATGATCACGAAGCCGTCATGCTCGCCAGGGCCTTCGTCGCTGTCGGGCAGTTGGCCAATGGCGGCGCACAGCACGGGTGCACCGTCCCGCCGGCGGATCAGGTAGGGCTGCTTCTTCGGTCCGCCTTCGTCCACCCACTCAAACCAGTTGTCGATGGGCGTGATTGCCCGGTGCGGCCAGATTGCGCGGAAGAACGGGCCGTGGGCCACCTTCTCGACGCGGGCATTGATCGGCGCGGCGCGGTCCTTGGCCCAGTGCGGGCGCCATCCCCATCGCACCAGGTCGGCGTGCAGCTGGTCACCCTGCAGGTGGAGCAGGGCGACTTGGGTTGTCGGGGCGACGTTGTACCGCTCCAGGGGTAACTCACCCACGGAGTTCGCCAGTGCATTTGGCATGCTCAGCGCTGCAACGAAGTCATGAATGCCGCTGTACTGGGAAAGTCTTCCGCACATGGCCAAGCCCTCAATCTGAAACCTGAGCTTAGACGATGGTTTTCGGGCGGGACATCAGGTCGTTCAGCATCCCGCGCAGCCTCTCCACTTCGCGCACGTTGACTCTTTCTGATGTTGTGAGGGTGTCGATCTGCTTACGCATGACCGCTGCTTCGGCGCCGCGCTGCCTTAGATATCCTGAGAATTCGTCTTTCTTTGCCTGCGCTTCAGCCAGCATCGCGACCAGGCCGAAGATGTCCGCCCTCGCTTTACGCAGTTGGAGGTTCAGTTCCTGGACCTCGTTCTCCAGTAGGCGGGCATGCTGTTTATGCATTTCGAGAGGCGTGGGGATGCCAAGCCACTCGCAGGTGTCTTCATCGATGTTCATGGGGCGTACTTCCGAATGCTGTATGCGCGTACAGTATTCGAGATTTGGACAAGCGAAAGGCCTGAGGCGACGAACTGCAGGTTTACCCGACGATCAGTCGGGCGCCATGAGGACGGCCAGGGTCAGCTTGATGAACTCTTCATTCTCGTCGATGGTGTGCAGGGCGCCGCGGATGTTCTCCGCTACATCGGCTGAGCCGCGCTGCTCAACCCAGTTCGATAGCTCCATGATGGAGGCTTCGAGGGCCAACTGGTTTTCGTACAACTTGGAGAGCAGGGAAGGGAGCAGGTCTGAGTTGGGCATCGGCGTTCCTCTGGTGAAGTGAACAGCTTAGCAGTCGGCGTTCTTTGGGTGGTTTGTGTTCGGTCGGCAGGACGCCGGGGAGGGGTTAATTCCTTTCCGCAAAAAAATGCCGGCCCTTGAATTTGCTGGGCTGTAGAGGGTCATTTTTATCTCTGATGCGGAAAGGAATTGCTTCTATGTCTATGTATTTAAAGGATTAGCTTTCGGACTTAAAATCCCCCGCTCGTAAGGGCGTGCCGGTTCGATTCCGGCTTCGGGCACCATCTAAAACCAAGGGTTTGCGGGCGAAAGCTGATGCAAGCCCTTGTTTGTTTCCGGTCGGCAATTTTTCAACAGGTCCGCAATCCACTTCGTTTGCGAGGCTTCCTTGCCTTCTGCGTTGCAGATGCACCGCCCGGTCATCGCAACAGTACTGCGCTACCTCAACCTCAGTTCTTCGCCCGGCTCAATGGAAATTCGTACCGGCGCTTATCGATAAAGATCGAATAACGTAATCCTCCGTCGCCGCTCGGCTGAAGAATGCTGTGGGTCTTGGATTTATGGAAAGGGTGGCTGTAAAGAGAGGGAAGGTCTGAATAGGCATAGCTTTCAAAATGCAGTTCGTCGCCTACCCAATGCACCTCGTTGTACAGGAAGTGCCAGTTTTTGCTGGAAGCCATGTAGAGGTAGGCACTGCCGTTGGGACCCATGATGACTTCTACCTCCGGCTCACCTTTGTCATTTGCCCACTTGCCAATATATCGCTCCATACCGGAGTGGGCAGGTATCCCGGGATCCGCTACAAAATCACTGGCCTTGAAAGGGGTTTTGCGCGCAGCTTCAGCGGCGGCGTTTGGATAAAGGGCACACAGCGGTGCGACGTTACTGACTTTTACGTAGTTGAAGGTCAGGCTCGTATCCGAAACATCCATGCTCAGCGTCATGGTCTGCGGGTCGAATGCCAGGACCTTCAGGTCGAAGTTGTCTGAAGGTGATTTGAGATGGATGACCTTTCCATCGTCGGACACCTTGAAGTCGCTCACTTCTTTTTCCTGGTGCTTCCCGGGTTCAGCGCAGTTGAATGGATGCAAGGTGGCCTTGGCATCTGCGCTGTATTCGACCACGTTGGCAATTCCGTTGCGCAGAGGAACCATGGCCCAGATGCCAACTACGTTATCTTGAGTCGCCAGCGCGTGCGTCGAAGGCTTGGCGCCATGGTTGGCACACCCGGTCATCATCAAGGTGGCCAGGGAAATTGTCAGAACGTTGATCCGCATCGGGCTTATCCATAAGAGTGTTCGCATTGATCCATCTGTCGCGGTTGGCGACCTTCTGGCAGGCAAGCATCATAAGGGATCGTTACGCTACGGTGCAGACCCAGAGGTGATTCTGCCGATAGGGCGCGCGGGTGAAGTGAACATCTGAAACCAGATGCATGCCTCGCTCTTGCAGGGCTTCGGTCAGTTGTACGAGTGTCTCTGCCTGGATAGTCATTGCTGTTACCTCGTCAGATTTACTGCGTTCATAATTCTTGACCGGCCGGGCAACTGGCTAATTCAAATTTTCTACAACGTTGATTGACGTGTGGTTGCTTCAGTTCTTTTGCTCCCGATCCCAGGATAAGCGCGACCTGAAAATACGCGGGCAGTGGTGCTCACGCACTCGAGGTGACCTACAGTGAAACATCGCGCCGGTATGACATGAGGAGATCCTATGTCCACTTTCAAGCTGACTTCGCGCATCTTCAGTACGCCCCGTCACACAACGCATTATCTGGAGTCGGGACCTGCCGATGGGGCATTGATGATGTTCCTGCATGGTTGGCCCGAACTCGGTTTGATCTGGCGTGCACAGATGGAAGCGTTCTCTGCCCAAGGCTGGCACTGTGTCGCACCCGATATGCGCGGCTATGGCGGCTCTTCGGCGCCGGCCGCGATCAATGCGTACACGATTGAAAACATCGTGGCAGACATGACAGAGCTGCATGACCATCTCGGTGGAACGCCCGCCATCTGGGTGGGCCACGATTGGGGCAGCGTCGTGGCCGGTGAACTGGTCGCCCATGAACCTTGGCGCAGCCGCGGCGTTGTGCTGGTTTCGGTTCCGTACTTTCCTTCCACGAACGCGCTGGCGACGCTCATACCGCTGGTTGACCGAGGGATTTACCCGACCGACCAGTATCCAGACGGCCAATGGGACTATTACCGCTACTACAACACGCATTTTGCGTCCGCCGTGGCTGATCTTGACGCGGACAAAGCAGCATCGCTGGCGTCGATTTATCGAAGAGGCGACCCTGCAAGCATCGCCAGGGTCGCCTCCAATGCAGAAGTGACCCGCAAAGGCGGGCGGTTTGGCGAAGCGCACCGGGCTCCCCCGACCCCACCAGACTCGGCGCTCTGGCCCGAGACGGACTTCGCGGTACTGGTGCGCACGTTCGAGGAGCATGGTTTCCGCACGCCCTGCGCGTGGTATCTGAACGACGACGCCAACATCGAATACGCCCATCGCGCACCCGATGGCGGCCGCCTGTCCATGCCCGTCCTGTTTGTGAACGGTGATTACGACCCGATGAATACCATCAACGGCAATCAGTTGGGCGATCCAATGCGCGCGGCCTGCGCAGACCTCACAGTGACGAGCCTGCCTGGCGGGCATTGGCTGCCGGTGGAGTGCAAGACCGAACTCGTTGCGGCCATAAGTCGCTGGCTGATGCTCGCGAAATTCGTGCCCCATCAGTAAGCCCGGATCACACCTTGGGATGGGTGAGTCGGGTACCGGCACGCGTGCCGATAGTCTGCGTCGTGGCTTGTGATCAACTGCGTTTTGGCTTCTTTCTTGACCGGGTTTGCCGTGATGAGATCTCGATCCACGTCGGCGCATGATCACTGGCATGCTCTTCACCCCGTACCCATGCATCTACGCCGACGTTTTTCAGGTACGGCGCGAGTACCGGGTTGAGCAGCAGATGGTCGATGCGCAGCCCGGAATTCTTCTGCCAATGCTGACGGAAATAATCCCAAAACGTGTACACCCGCTCTTCCGGGTACAGGTGCCTCAGCGAGTCGATCCAGCCCTGGGAAAGCAGCCTTTGAAAGCACTCACGGCTTTCTGGCTGGAGGAGGGCATCCTTGAGCCATGAGCGGGTGTTGTAGATGTCCAGGTCGGTGGGCACCACGTTGTAGTCACCGGCCAGGACCACCGGATGTTCGCTGGCCTGCAGTGTTGCAGCGTGGGAGATCAGGTGCTCGAACCACGCGAGCTTGTAATCAAATTTTGGCCCGGGTTGAGGGTTGCCGTTGGGCAGGTACAGGCATCCGACAATCACGCCATGGACAGCCGCTTCCAGGTATCGAGACTGCGAGTCGTCCTTGGCTCCCGGCAGGCCCTTATGGATCAAAAGAGGTTCGGAATCCCGCGCGAGAATTGCCACTCCGTTCCAGGATGCCTGGCCATGGTGCAATGAGCCATAGCCCGCCGCCTCAAGTTCTCCAGCGGGGAACGCGTTGTCTTGCGCCTTCAGTTCCTGCAGGCAGACGATGTCCGGGCGCTCCTTTTCCAGCCACTGCAGAAGGTTGGGCAGTCGCGTCTTTATGCCGTTGACATTGAATGTCGCGATCTTGAGGTTCTGCATGGCGTCGGTCCTTCAATGTGCCGGGTGCGCCGGGTGTTCGGCCACCGTGGGGGTAGGGGGCCTACCCTTGCTCATTTGGCGATGTCCCCTATACCGGTTTAGTCGCAAAGCCTCTTTTCGACTACAGCAAGCCTGCTTGTGCTCACTGACATTACGACCGGAACCTGTTTTTGAAACGACCATTGGTGTCATTTTCCGGTTGTGCCCCCGACTGGTTCAACGCTCACTGATCCAGCAGAAGCACTTCGCGGCAGACCGAGAGGGGGCAGGTTGTTCAGGCGGGCTATCGGAACGTATGATCGCAGCGAGCGCCCTTTTCCGGGCGCTGAGACTCACCCTTTGAAGGACATGAGCATGGAAAAGCACTTCGGTAATTCAGGCCTGTTCAAGGCTGCTTCGTATCACTGCATCACGCTCCTGGGCAGCGGCATTGCTCGCTGGGAGCTGAAAAATATTGCGTTGAATACGAAGGAGTTTTTGATATGTCCAAAGAACTACTCGGAGTTTCTGCTCTAGGGTTGATGGTGGTGGGGGAGTTTTGTGCAATCTACAGCGAGGTGGTAACCGCCAGGCTTGCCCAGACAGGGCATGGTTCATGGGAGGCGTTCGTCCTTCCCGTTGTGCTGATGTGTTTTGCCGGGCTTTGCCTGTTGGGTGCGTATTGGCTGGGGTACGTGGCGGTCGGTGATATCTGGGTCGTCACCGTGGTCTCAGTCACCTCCCTGTTGCTGCTTGAGCCCGTGGTGGTCTGGGCGCTGTTCCATGAAGCACCAGGGCGTGGCGCACTGATCGGGTTTGTCCTCGGCGCCTTGGGCATGCTTGCTACTGTATTGCTTTGACTCCGCCCTCTGGCCCGGCAATCAAACGCCGGGCCAGCTCGCCTCGAATGGTCACAGCTTCATCTTGAAGCCTGTGTGGGTTGGCAAGAACCCCAGGGACTCATAAAACCTATGAGCATCTGGCCGCGTACGATCACAGGTAAGCTGGATCAGTTGGCAGTGGCGCTGACGTGCTTGCTCAAACGACCATTCGAAGAATTGCCGGCCCAATCCGCTCCCACGCATTCGCTCGTGCACGCGGACGGCTTCGATTTGAGCTCGCCATGCGCCCCGATGAGAAATATTCGGAATGAAAGAAAGTTGGAGAGTACCGACCACCTCTTCATCAGCCACAGCGACGGCAAGAAACTGGTTCGGGTCTGCGTCGATGGCCTCAAACGCTCGTGTGTAGGAACTCTGAAGCGGAAGACTGCTATCTTCTCGAACAGCCCCCAGGGAGTCATTTGCCAGCAGCAAAACAATGAAAGGCAAGTCTTCGATACTGGCGCGTCGTATGGTCAGATTCGTCACAACGGTTTCCTGAGGTGCGGTGGTATAGAAGAACCCAGCCGATGGGGGCATTCGCATCCAAACATAACATTCATCCACGGAGCAACGAGCCCATGTCAAATACCGCTGGCATGTTCATCCGTCAGTTCTTTCACGGCACCCGGGCCGACCTGGAGCCCGGCGATCTGATCCGCGTCGGCTACCCGTCCAACTTTACAGAAGGTAAAGCACTGTCCTGGGTTTACTTTGCGGGCACGCTGGATGCCGCCATCTGGGGGGCTGAGCTGGCGCTCGGCAGTGGGCGGGAACGGATTTATGTTGTGGAGCCAACGGGGGCAATCATGGATGACCCCAACGTGACGGATAAGAAGTTTCCCGGCAATCCCACGCTTTCCTATCGCTCCACTGACCCTTTGCGCGTCGTGGCGGAGGTCACGAAATGGCACGGGCATCCGCCTGAACGGTTGCAGCAGATGAAGGACAACCTCGCGCGCTTGAAGGCCGAGGGGCGCGATGTGATCATCGACTGATATCATCGGGAACAAGCCGGCGTCACCCGATCGCCAAGTGGCTTTCCTTAACTGTTCCAGCAGGTGCTCCCATGCAGAATTCCCCTCCTGAAGGCCTACCTACCTATCGGATCCTGACAGGCAAGGACGATGCCTCCTTCTGTCACCGGGTCTCTGAAGCGCTTGCGCTGGGTTACCAGCTTTACGGCTCGCCAGCGGCAACCTTCAATGGCGAGTACGTGGTGGTGGCACAGGCTGTGGTTTGGAACGCCGATAACAACACTACTGTCAGGAACTGACGCGGGCTTGAATTAAGGTGAGTTCTCTCACTCCTGTCAGGTCAAATGATGAAATTCTCGTCTGTTCGTCTCGTTACCAACCACTTTGAACGGCTCGTTCAGTTCTATCACAACCTTTCGACTGTCGAGCCAAGGCACCTGGCTGACGGGTTCGCTGAAATTCACCTCGACGGCGTCGTCCTGGCCATAGCCGATGAGCGCCTGGTCCGCCTTCACAACGATGGACTGGCAGTCGCCGCCAGCAACCGTTCGGCGATCCTGGAGTTTCAAGTGGACGATGTGGAGGCCGTCCTGCTGCGTATCGGTCGGGCTGATGTGGTGATGCCGGTGACGGTCATGCCATGGGGCAACACTTCGGTATTGCTGCGTGATCCGGATGGAAGCCTGGTCAACGTCTTTTCGAGACCTCGCCGCTGAATCGGTCCGTCGCTGTAGCAAGGTTCGGTAGGGTCGATAACGGGTTAAAGTAATCAGCTTAAGCGCCGATCAATTAACATCGATACCGGAATTGGATATTTGACATGATCACGAACGTCAGCAGTCTCGCTTCAGTACCCGCCAACCCAAGTCCGGCCAGCGTCAGCGATAGCTCCAAGACCGAAGACTCTGGAACCTTGAGTCTCAACCCGGACACGGGTGCCAAAAGTGCGCCCGCTGCAGGTGGCGGCCAGGCGGCATCCACGTCGCAGGAGTCCGACACCGTCAAGGCGCTGAAAAAGCAGATTGCGGAGTTGCAAAAGCAGCTTCAAGAGCAGCAGCAAAACATGCAAAAGGCCCAGGCCAGCAATCAAAGCGCAGACGCCAAAGCGGCCGCCGTGGCTGCCGCCCAGGCGCAGATTGCCGCAACGGCAGCTGCATTGCAGTCTGCGTCCTCGGCGTTGTTGCAGGCACTGACTTCCGACGGTGGAAGCGGTACCGGTTCCATCGTCAGTACCACCGCCTGAGAGGCAGATTTGGTTTTCCACAAGAAGCATTCGTGTACCCACGGGCCATTCTGTTCGACCTGGATAACACGCTGACGCACCGAGCCTTGATTAGCCTCACCTTGCACACCAAACGTCAACGGAACTGCGTTTATGAAATACAGCTGGATTGCACTTGTCTTACTGCTTTGTGCCTGCACGAGCGGCCCCACCCGGGAACAACTGGCAGAACAACGCTTATGGGAATACCAGTTGCTCACTCACCTCAATCACTTCAAGTCGTACCCCGAAGAAGCTCGCCTGCAAGGATTGAGCGGCCTGGTCAGGGTTGAATTCGTGGTCGACGCCAAAGGCAACCTGATACGCCACAAAGTCATCAGCCATACAGGTTCGGATCTGTTCGTCAGCGCCGTGGAGAGATTCGTTCCGGCGGCGTCGCCAGTGCCTGCGCCTCCACCCTCAATGCTGCTCAAAGGCGAGATTCAAGTGGTGGCCCCGTTTGTATTCTGCCTGGAGGGCGTGGCCTGCGCCGGCTCACCGCCACGCCGGCTGTAGCTGACCTGCGGATAAATTCCGGGCAAAGAAAAGCCCGCGATGGGGAGCGCGGGCTTAAAGGTTTTCACCAGGAGCTGAGATGACCATAGGCGCCCGACTGTGAAAGGGTTGTGAAAGGGCGCCAGCGCTGCACTCAACTCAGTAGGCGCCCGCGGCCGCCTTTGCGCCGCTGACGATGGCGATCCCGGAGCTGCTGCCCAGGCGCGTAGCACCGGCTTCGATCATCGCCTGGGCCGTCGCCAGGTCGCGCACGCCGCCCGACGCTTTCACGCCTATCTGCGCCCCCACCACGCCGCGCATCAGGCGCACATCCGCCAATGTCGCGCCGCCATGGCCGAAACCGGTGGAGGTCTTGACGAACGCCACGTTCAGCTCGCGGCACAGGCTGCAGGCATGGGTTTTCTGCTGGTCATCGAGCAGGCCGGTCTCGAGGATGACTTTCAGCGGCACCGCGCCGCAGGCCGCCAGCACCTGGGCAATATCGTCGCGTACCTGGTCCAGCAGGCCATCCTTCAGCCAGCCGATGTTCAGCACCATGTCGATCTCGCCTGCACCGGCCTCGATCGCAAGCTTTGCCTCATAAGCCTTGGCTGCACTCAAGCCCGCACCCAGGGGGAACCCGACGACGGCACAGACCAACGGCGCGGCGTCGCGCAGGCATTCGGCGGCCAGCGGCACGTTGGCGCTGTTGACGCACACGGACTTGAAGCCATGCTCGCGGGCCTCGGCGCACAGTTGGCGAATGCTCGCCTGGGAAGCATCGGCGGCCAGCAGGGTGTGGTCGATATAGGCCGCGAGCGGCAACGGATCAGTCGGCATGGCAAGTGTCCTGTAAGGATGAGGTGCTGGGAAAAGGCGGTTTGTGTTAAGTTGGATGCATTAAATGTGAAATAAATAACATTGTAAATGGAATTTGTGACTGCCCTGATCAAGGGCTCGCATTCAACGAGGGTTGGAACGCAGTGGATTCAAAGAAAAGCGAAAGATTTCGGGCCATGCACAAGGCCTTGCAGGGCGAGTCGGCGATTCACTTGCGTGACATGGCCGCATTGCTGGGCGTATCGGAAATGACCCTGCGCCGCGACCTGGCAGACAGCCCCCAGGGCCTGCGCCTGTTGGGCGGGCACGTAACCCGCAGCGGGCCGCCGGAGCCCGATTACCAGGTCGCCGAACAGGACCAGCGCCACGTCGCCGAGAAGCGTCAGATCGGCGTGCTGGCCGCCAGCCTGGTGCGCCCCGGCGACACGGTGTTTATCGATTGCGGCACCACCACGCCGTTCATTATCGAGGCGTTGCCGGATGACCTGGAGTTCACCGCGCTGTGCAATTCCCTCAACGTATTGCTCAAGCTCCAGCAAAAGCCCCACTGCACCATCATCCTCTGCGGTGGCACTTTTCACCGGCGCAACATGGTCTTCGAGAGCCATGCCGAGGCGGGCATCCTGGATGGCATCCGTGTGGCGTGGGCGTTCATTTCCGCGGCCGGCGTCAGCGCCGCCCACGGTGTGACCTGCTACAACCTCAACGAAGTGGAGGTCAAGCGCCGGGTCATGGCGCGGGCGCAGACCTGCGTGCTGGTGGCCGACCACAGCAAGTTCGACGAAGTACGTGCGGCACACTTCGCCGAGCTGTCGGACTTCCAGCGGGTGATCAGCGACCCCGGGCTCGAGGCGGCACAGCAGCAGGTGATCAGGGACAGCGGGGCGATCCTGCTGATCTGACTCAAACAGCATTGTGATTTTTATTTCATTTGTTCGGAATTTAACAAATTGGCCTTGACACTCTCGGGAGCAAGGCATAGTTTTTCAAATGTGATCGCGGTTCACATTTGTGAGCACGGCCTCCCTGAAGGCCGTGCCCGAATCCTGACAACAATAAAAATAGGACTCACCATGCTCCAGATAGCCCGTAAACCTGTTCATGTGCTGGCCCTTGCACTGGCTGTCGCGGCCTCGGCGCTGGCGCTGAACGCCCAGGCCAAGGATCTGAAGATCGGTTTCAGCCAGGTCACCCTGCAATCTCCTTTCTACGTACAACTGCGCGACGGCGCCAAGGCTGCAGCGGCCAAGGGCGGCGACGAGCTGATCTTCCTCGACGCCAACGGCGATATCAGCAAGCAGAACAACGATATCCAGGACCTGCTGACCCGCAAGGTCGACATCCTCATCATCAATGCCGTGAACCCCGACGCCGTGGGCGCGGCCCTCGACGCCGCCAAACGCGCCAAGGTGCCGGTGATTGCCGTCGACCGCGCAATCAATGCCCCGGTCGCCACCACCATTGGCCGTAACAATGCCGAGATGGGCGAGCTGTCCGGCAAGGCGCTGCTCGCCGCGCTCAAGCAGCGCGGTGTGACCAAGGGCAAGATCATCGAGATTCAGGGCGACGCCGGCGGTACGGTGATGAAAGAACGCCGCAAGGGCTTCCACACCGCTTTGGCCGGCACCGACTTCAAGATCATCGACGGCCCCTACAGCGAGTACATGCGCGCCAACGCAGTCACGGCAATGCAGGATTTGCTGCAAGCGCACCCGGACCTCAAGGCGGTGATCGCGCATAACGACGACATGGCCATGGGCGCGCTGCAAGTGCTCACCGAAAGCGGCAAGAAAGACGTCCTCGTGGCCGGGATCGACGGCTTGTCCGAGGCCTTGAATGCCATCCAGAGCGGCGATCAATACGTGGCCACCGCCCTCAACGACCCACGCTACCTGGGCGAGGTCGCCATTGAGGCGGCGCGGGCCCTGGCGGCCGGCAAGTCGGTGCCGAACTTTGTCGACGCCGGTACCCAGGTGGTGACCAAGGCCAACGTGGCCGAGGTCAAGCATGACTCAACCTTCGGCGAATACCGCCCCGGCGCGCTCTGACGGATCTGCGCCGCCACGCTATGGATTTTTGCGGGCACCTCTTGCGGTAGGTGCCTGTTCGAACGCACTCGTCACTCAACAGAGGAATTCACTGTGAAAGCTGCCGTCATGTACCAACCGGGCGATATCCGGGTCGAAGATGTTCCAAAACCTGCGGTCAAGGCCGGCCACGCGCTGGTTCGGGTCGCCGCCTGCGGCGTGTGCGGCTCGGATATCCCGCGCATGCTGAGCAAGGGCGCCCATGTGATGCCGCTGATTTGCGGCCATGAATTCGCAGGCTTTATCGAAGAGATCGGCAGCGGTGTCGAAGGCTATGCCATCGGCGAACTGGTGACTGTGCCGCCGATGATCCCGGACGTCAGCAGCGACCAATATGCCCGTGGCTTTCCGTCCCGCTCGGAGCGCTACGATTACTTCGGCAGCCGCCGCGACGGCGCGTATGCCGAGTACGTCAATGTGCCCCTGAGCAACCTGATCAAGGTGCCCCAAGGCATGGACCCGATTGCCGCGTCCCTGGTGGACCCGGCGGCGATTGCCCTGCATGCGATCTGGAAAGCCGACTTCAAGGCCGGGCAGAGCGGGGCAGTGGTAGGTTGCGGGCCGATCGGCCTGTTTGCGATCCAGTGGCTGCGGATCATGGGGGCCAAGGACATCGTCGCCATCGACATCGCCGAAGAGAAACTCGCCATGGCCCGCGAAGCCGGCGCCACCCACACCCTGCTCAGCGGCGCGGCGGATGCCGAGTTGCCCCGTTGCCAACTGGTGATTGAAGCGGCAGGCCATCCCAGCTCGATCAACCAGGCCGTGCAACTGACCAAGGCTGGCGGGCATGTGGTGTTTATCGGCATTCCCACCAGTGACGTGGCCCTCAGCACTGCGACGTTCTCGCACTTCCTGCGCCAGGAAATCTCCCTGCACGGCGCCTGGAACTCGTTCTCGGCACCGTTCCCGGGCGATGAGTGGACGGCCTCCATCGACAAGCTGGCTTCCGGTGAATTGCAGTGGCAGTTCATGATTACCCACGACTTGCCGCTGGATGAATTGCCGGCGATGTTCAAGCGCTATGCCGATCGCAGCGAAGTCGCGGCCAAGGTAATTTTCCGTCCCTGAGCCGCGTCAGCTGTGTGTCGCCAAGCCCGACGACGCTGTGCGTTGCCGGGCTTAAAACAAAAAGCGTTGTTACAAGACGCAGGAGAACTACCGATGACCTTGTTGTTGGGACTGGATTTCGGAACAGGTGGGGTGCGGGCTGGTTTGTATGACCTGCACAGCCACAAACTGGTACACGTCGCCGAGGCGCCGTATGCCACGCAATACCCGCAGTTGGGTTGGGCCGAGCAGGCGCCGGCGGACTGGTGGTCGGCGCTGGGCAAGGCCTGCCGGCAGTTGATGGCCCAGGCCGGGCACCCGCAGGTGGCGGCGGTGTGCGTCGCCACCACAGCCTCCACCGTGGTGGTTGCCCAGGCGGACGGCCAACCCCTGGCCCCGGCGTTGTTATGGATGGATTGCCGCGCCGCTGCCGAGTCGGCGCGCACGGCCCACATCAGCCACCCGATGATGAACCAGGGCGGTGACGCGGTGGAATGGCTGGTGCCCAAGGCCATGTGGCTGGCCGAGCACGAGCCTCAGGTTTACCAGCGCGCCGAGCGTATTTGCGAGGCCGTGGACTGGATCAACTTTCAGTTGACCGGGCGCTGGGTCGCCTCCCAATTGAATGCCAGTTGCAAGTGGAATTACGACACCTTGCAGCAGCGTTTTCCGGTGGAATTGTACGCTGAACTGGGCGTGCCTGAACTGGCGCAAAAACTCCCTCAGGAAGTGATCAAGGTCGGTGGCCGGATCGGCCCTTTGAGCGCCGATGCCGCCAATCATCTGGGCCTGAGCCGCGACACCCTGGTGGCCCAGGGCGGAATCGACGCCCACATGGCAATGCTCAGTGCCGGCACCACTGGCGCCGGCGAGCTGTTGTTTATCGGCGGTACCTCGGTGGTGCAACTGATGCACACCCCGCAACGCATCGACGTACCGGGCATCTGGGGCCCATACCCCGGCGCCTTGCTCGACGGCCAATGGTTGATGGAAGGCGGGCAAGTCTCCGCCGGTTCGATCCTCAACTGGCTGGCGCAAAAGATGTTCGGCCTCGACGATGCCGGGCACCAGCGCCTGATCCGCCAGGCCGCAGAGCTGCAGCCCGGCTCCACCGGCTTGCTGGTGCTCGATTACTGGATGGGCAACCGCACACCGTACCGCTCGCCGGACATGCGCGGGGCGATCATGGGCCTGTCGCTTAACCATGACCGGCATGACCTGTACCGCGCCTCGGTGGAAGCGATTGCCCTGGGCTCGGCGAACATCTTTCACACCTGGCGCTCCGAGGGCATCGAGATCACCCGGGTGGTCGCCGCCGGTGGTTTCCAGAAGAACCCGTTATGGTTGCAGGCCACGGTGGATGCCACCGGTGTGCCGTTCGAAATGGTGCCCCACGATAACCTCACCCTGATCGGCACTGCCGCCGCTGCCGCCTGCGCCCTTGGCGAGTTCGGCACCTTGCAGGAAGCCGCTACCGACTTCACCACCATCGGCCGGCTGATCGAGCCCGACCCTTACGCCCACGAGCAATACATCGAGCTGTTGGGCCGCTACCGCGCCGCCACCGACAGCGTTGCGCCCATCAGTTGCAAGCCACCGGCGAACCGCACGCTCGGCGTAAGGCCGGCAGCATGAGCGCCCATCCTGAAGAAACGTTTGCCACGCGGTTGTCGGCCGATTCCCAGCGTGATGACTTGATGGTCCAGGTGGCCAAGCTGTATTACGACCTGGAAAAGACCCAAAGCGATATCTCCCGGGAGACCGGCCTGACCCGCTGGCAAGTCAGCCGCTTGCTGCGCGAGGCGCGGGATTGCGGGGTGGTGCGCATCGATATCGTCGCCCGCTCGGCGCGCTTGCCGCAGCTGGAAGTGGCTTTGCAACGGCGTTTCGGCCTGCGTGAAGCATTGGTGCTGGATGTGGAAGATGCCGACACCGCGCTGAACGTGGTGACCCAGGCCGCCGCCCGTTACCTGTGCAACTTGCAGCCGATGCCGGCGCTGATCGGCGTGTCGTGGGGCCGCACCCTGACCAAAATGGCCCAGTGGCTGGTGCCGCGCTGGAACGAGGGGGTCAACGTGGTGCTGCTGAACGGCGCGATCAATACCCGTTCGATGGGCGAGTCCAGCCATAACGTCGCCGAGCGCTTCGCCCAGGCTGCCCGTGGCCAGGCCACGTTGCTGCCGGTGCCGGCGATTCTCGGGCATGCGCATACCCGCGAGGCGCTGGAGCAGGACCCGGTGATCGCCCAGGTATTGCGCCTCGGGCAACAGGCGCCGGTGGCGTGTTTCAGCCTGGGGGAGTTGTCTGACCATTCGGTGTTGATGGAGTCGGGTTACATCGACCGGCCATTGCTCGAAGAGCTGGAACGCCTGGGCGCGGTCGGCGACATCATGGGCCGCTTTATCGGCATGGACGGTGAACCGGTGATGCCCGAACTCGACGCCCGCACCCTGGGCCTGCCGTTGGCCGCCTTGCGCGACAAGGCCTGGTCCATTGCCGTGTGCGTCGGCGCGCAGAAGCACCGCATCGTCCACGCCAGCGTCAAGGCCGGCTACGTCAATGTGCTGGCCACCGACGCGGCCACCGCCCGCTATTTGCTGGAGCAGGATCATGAGTGAGTTGGCCCTGGATATCCGTCATGTCAGCAAGCGTTTTCCGCCCAATGTGGTGGCGCTGACCGATGCCTCCCTCGACGTTCGGCCCGGTGAGGTGCATTGCCTGCTGGGTGCCAATGGCGCGGGCAAAAGTACCCTGTTGAAAATCGTCGCCGGCGCCCATCGCCCGGATGGCGGCGAGATGTCGGTGGCGGGCCGGCGGGTGGAACTGAAGAATCCGCAACAGGCGCGCCAGGCCGGGATCGCGATGATCTATCAGGAGCTCGACCTGATCCCGCAGATGACCGTCGAAGAGAACCTGATGCTCGGCTATGCGCCCCAGCGCTTCGGGATTATTTCCCGGGGCAAGCGCAGTGCGTTGGCCAAGGCCGCACTGTTGCGGGTCGGGGCCAACTTCTCGAGTTCCGACCGGGTGGGCAGCCTGTCGATTGCCAACCAGCAATTGGCGGCCATCGCCCGGGCACTGACCTGTGAGGCCCGGCTGGTGGTGATGGATGAGCCTTCGGCGGCGCTGAACGAGACCGAACTCAAGCGGGTGTTCCAGGTGATTCGCGAGATCACTGCGGCGGGTGTGGCGGTGCTGTATGTCAGCCACCGCTTGAATGAAATTCGCGAGATCGGCGACCGGGTCACGGTGCTGCGTGCCGGGCGAACCCTGCAAACCCACGAGCTGGCGCAGATCGACGACCAGGCGCTGATCGCCGCCGTGGTCGGCGAGCACCGCGACCTGCTGGAACGCAGCCCGCGTCAGGCGCCGCGGGACAACCTGGCGCTGAATATTCGCCGGCTGCAAGGCGAGCAGGGCCTGGACGTGCAGGGGCTGGAAGTGCGCCAGGGCGAAATTGTCGGGCTTGCCGGGCTTAACGGGGCAGGGCGCAGCACGTTGCTCAAAGCCTTGTTTGGCGTGGGGCGCAACGACAGCGATGTTGAACTGTTTGGCCAGCCTTATCAGCCGCAAACCTCGCGCCAGGCGATCCGCCAGGGCGTCGGGTTGGTGCCGGAAAACCGCAAGACCGAAGGCCTGCTGCTGGATGCGCCGATCTACCGCAATGCCTGCCTGGTGCACACCCGGCACTTGAACTGGTTTTCCCATCGCCAGGCCAAGGACCGCGCCGGCCCGGTGCTGCAGCGCTTGCAGACCAAGCTCGACAACCTTGAGCAACCGGTACGCCAGCTCTCCGGCGGCAATCAACAGAAGGTGGTCATGGCCAAGTGGGTGATCGACGGCGCGCGCCTGTTGCTGCTGGACGAGCCCAGTCGTGGCCTGGATGTCGGCGCCAAGGCCGACCTCTATGCCCTGGCCCGCAGCCTGGCGCAGGAAGGGGCGGCGGTGCTGGTCGCCAGCAGCGAGCTGGACGAGTTGTACGTCAATTGCGACCGCATCTGGGTGATGCATGAGGGGCGCAACGCGCTGTGTTTCGACCCCTTGACTGCCAGTCGCGACCAGATCGACCAGGCTATCCTTATCGGTAGAACGAGTGTAGAACCATGACTATTGCAAGCAACCCAAGCCCGGTTTTCGATAAGCCCGTCACCCTCACCAGCCGCCGTCGCAGTGCGGTGCTGGAGTGGGTGATGCGCTACAACTTTGTGTTCATTTTTCTGTTTGCGGTGGTGGTGGCGACGTTCCTGTCGGACGACTTCCTGACCTTCGGCAACATCGCCAACCTGTTCCAGCAGGGGGCGATTGTCGGGATCATCGCCATCGGCATGACCTTCGTTATCCTTACGGCCAATATCGACCTGTCGGTGGGCAGCCTGTGTGCCTTCGGCGGGATCCTGGTGGCGGTGCTCCTGCAGCAGCAGGTCAGCGGCTGGCTGGCGGTGCCGGCCACGTTGCTGGTGGGACTGGCCATCGGCACCTTGATGGGCAGCCTCACGGTGTTTGGCAAGGTGCCGAGTTTTATCATCACCCTGGCCGGGCTGGTGTCGCTGCGCGGGGCCACCTTCCTGGCATCCGACGGTGCGCCGATTGGCGGATTGCCGGCCAGCTTCACCTCGTTCGGCTCGGCCATGATCGACATCTGGCCCAGCGCTGGCATTGCGTTTCCGGTGCTGGGGCTGATCTTTATCCTGATCACCGTCATCGCCTGGCTGGTGCTGCGCTACACGGTGTTTGGCGAGTATGTGCTGGCCACCGGCGGCAACCTGGAGGCTGCGCGGCTGTCCGGCGTGCCGGTGCGGGCGGTGACGATTGCGGTGTTCGCCATCTGCGGCGGCCTGGCAGCATTCGCCGGCTTGTTGATGACCTCACGCCTGCACGTCGGCCAACCGACCGCTGCCCAGGGCCTGGAACTGGATGCAATTGCCGCCGTGGTGTTGGGTGGCACCAGCCTGTTCGGCGGGCGCGGCAGCGTGGTAGGCACGGCGGTGGCGGTGATGCTGCTGCAGGTGTTGCGCAATATCTTCAACCTGCTGGGGCTGGGCTCGTTCTACCAGATGGCGATCACTGGGGTGATCATCGTGCTGGCGATTTTGCTCAACCGCTTGATCGACCATTACGCCGGGCGCACCTGAGGACACCGTGATGAATGCACCGCTACCCGCGCCGATCAAGGCCGTGATCTTCGACATGGACGGCCTGCTGCTCGACACCGAAGGCATCTATACCGAAGTCACCCAACTGATTGCCGACCGCTACGGCCGCACCTTTGACTGGAGCATGAAGCAGAACACCATCGGCCTGGGGGCTTATGAACTGGCCAGCTATATCGTGCAGGCCGTGGGCTTGCCGATGAGCCCCGAGGCGTTCTTGCAGGAACGCACACCATTGATGAATGCGCGGTTTCCCCAGGCGGCGGCCATGGCCGGGGCCCAGGCGCTGGTGCGGCATTTGTCGGCCCACGGTGTGCCGATTGCGGTGGGTACCAGTTCGTCGCGGCACTATTTCGAACTGAAAACCACCTTGCACCGCGACTGGTTCTGCTTGTTCGATGCCATCGTCACCGCCGATGACCCTCAGGTAGGCGCTGCCAAGCCGGCGCCGGACATCTTCCTGGTGGCTGCCGAGCGGCTGGGAGTGACGCCCGCTGAATGCCTGGTGTTCGAGGATTCGCCATTTGGCATCACTGCGGCCAAGGCGGCCGGGATGTACGCCGTGGCCATCCCGGACCCGGCGATGCCGCAGGAGAAGTTCCTGCATGCGGATGGAAGACTGCTGAGCCTGGAGGCGTTTGACCTCGCGCGATGGGGGTTGCCAGCCTACCGCTGACTCGACGTCCGGTAGGCTGCCTCGTCGTCAGCGGGTGTATGGTAGACCGGGCAAACACCTGGATTATCTCTGGAGAGAGAGGTGACTATGAGCA
Organism: Pseudomonas sp. IPO3774; assembly: GCF_013386835.1. Lineage (NCBI taxonomy): Bacteria > Pseudomonadati > Pseudomonadota > Gammaproteobacteria > Pseudomonadales > Pseudomonadaceae > Pseudomonas > Pseudomonas sp. IPO3774. The sequence continues at coordinate 8,753 of NZ_JACAQY010000071.1, read as the reverse complement.
CTCCCATGCTGAACAAGCTGCATCTCAACGGTTATGACATCGTGCAGGTCAACAGCGGCCCGTGGCGCGTCTGTACCAAGGCTGATCGCCTGGCATCCTTCGGTTCCCGTGAACAGGCGCTGGCGTATGCCGCGGCGCTACCGGGTTACAAGGCACGGTCTAGGCCGGTCGCCAATGATGCATGAGCCCTCAACAGCCTCGGTCAATCCGGGGCTTTTTATTGGCACCCAATTGAGCAACACATGACCGGTGGCGAGGGAGCTTGCTCCCGCTGGAGTGCGAAGCGCTCCCAGGATTTTGGGGCCGCTACGCAGCCCAACGGGAGCAAGCTCCCTCGCCACACAGAGGTTATTTTGGGATGATTCGCAGCTGATCAGCCCGTAGGAACCGGTCATGTCCCTGGCAACCTTATTTCTGTTCGTGATGATGAGCGCCGCGATTATCGCGATACCTGGCCCGACGGTTCTGTTGGCCCTGCAAAATGGTTCGCGCCATGGTTTGCAGGCGGCGTTCTGGGGCATGGCCGGGGCGGTGTTGGCCGACGCTTTGCTGGTGACGGCGGTGGCGTGTGGCCTGGGATTGCTGCTCGCGGCCAGCGAAGGGCTGTTTCAGGCGCTGAAATGGATCGGTTCGGCGTACCTCATCTGGATCGGCTGGCAGATGTTGCGATCACCCCAGGCGGCGTTGCCATCGGTAGACGAGGGTGAGGACGGCGGCACCCGCTCGGCGAGTATTTTCACCCGCAGTTTCCTGGTGGCGATTTCCAACCCCAAGGCGTTGTTGTTCATGTCGGCATTCCTGCCGCAATTCGTCGACAGCACCCAGGCACAACTGCCGCAGTACGCGTGCCTGTTGCTGGCGCTGTGCGTGCTCAATGTCAGCATCATGATGTTCTACGCGGTATGCGGGGCACGCTTGCTCAGTCGCCTGCGGCCCGCACATTTGCAGCATTTCAACCGTGGGGCGGGTGGGTTGTTGATGACGATGGGCGTGCTGTTGGCCGCTTACCGTCGTGCCCCGGCTGCGTAACTTAAACGAATGGCTGGCCGTGGAACCCGCGTGGCAGGCGCTGACGGCCTGGCAGGTCGGTCAGGCGCTGGGTCCAGGCACTGCGCCAGTCACCGGCGGCATGGGCGGTTTTGGACTTGCGCGCGGCACGCCGAGCGGCGTTGCGTTGGGTGCGGCGGGCTTCCTTGAAGACTTCGGTGTTACGGCAGGTACGGCACTTGACCCGATTCAGCTCGGTGCTGGAAGGGAGGTTGTTGCCGTGATGACCGCAGGCAAGATGCCCGGCGACCTTGAAGTGAATGACCATGTAAGCGTCTCCTTCTTGGGGGATGCGTCGCATCGGTAATCTGCTGATGCGCGCGGGCAGGGCGGGGCAGCCATTGGCTGATGTTCACCGCTCTGTCTTTTATGACAGTTCGCTGCTCCATGCGTTCGGTAATGCAAGCTGGCACTGCTGTTCGCGACGCACCCGCTCGTTTATCCTCCGGTCACACACACACAATGTGACTGGAGTGGAAGATGAGCAATCAAGAGTCCCAGGAAGGCGGCTGCCGTTGTGACCGGGTGCGTTTTACCGTGACCGAAAAACCATTGATCACCATGGCGTGCCACTGCACTGGGTGCCAGAAGATGTCATCCAGCGCGTTCTCGCTGAGCGCGCTGATCCCCAGCCACGGATTCACCATCACCCAGGGCAACCCGGTGATCGGCGGGTTGCATGGCGTAGACCGCCACTACTGCTGCCCCCACTGCATGAGTTGGATGTTTTCCCGCCCCAATGGCGTGGAAGATCTGATCAACCTGCGTCCCACCATGCTGGATGACGCCAGCGGCTATGTGCCATTCATAGAGACCTGGACCAGTGAAAAGCTGCCGTGGGCGACTACCCCGGCGCAGCACAGCTTTGCGCAGCTCCCGGAGAGGGAGAATTTCCCCGCGCTGATACAGGCGTACGCCGAGTACAGCGGCGGTTGAGCTAGTCCATCAGCGCCAGCAGGTCGGTGTCGCCCACGTCGCGCCCGGCCTGGGTCAGCAGCGTTGTCACCTGGCCCCGGTGGTGGGTCTGGTGATTGAAGAAATGCACGAGCAGTGCATGAAAATTCTTGTTCATGGGCGTGCCCGCCATGTTGTGGTACTGCAGGGGCTGATCCAGGTCCGGCTCGCTGATGGATTGCACCCAGTCGATGATGAGCTGGTCGAGCCAGGCGCGATGGGCCGACAGTTCACGGATATCGGCGAAGGCCAGTTGATTCAGACGTGGCGGCAACCCCAACGCGTCTAACGGTACCAGCGCGGCAAAGCCTGCCGGATGCTCGGCGAAACGCTTGAGCCAGACGCGATCACCCAGGGCGAGGTGGTTCAGCGTGCCAAGGATCGATCCGAAGAACGCGCCACGGTCGGCAATCAAGTCTTCGTCGCTCAGGCCGTGGGCCGCTTCATACACCTTGCGGTTCATCCACTGGTTATAGGTCGCCATCAAGGCAATCTGCTCGGTACGGGTCACGTGAGGTTCCTCGATGGGGGGCGCGTCGCCATGATAATGCGAGCCTGCCGGGCGGTCATGGTGTTCTCGCGCAGCGCAGCTATTGTTGTTGATCTGGAACTCTGCGCCCTGGGAGGGTGACACCATGAATACCGGCGATCTACTGGAACAATTGCTGCGGGCGGGCCAGGCCTCGTCCAGCCAGCAGGGCGGCGCTGCACCCGGGTCTCAGGGCGGGCTCGGTGGTTTGGGCGGCTTGCTTGGCGGTTTGCTGGGCGGCAGCGCTGCTTCGGCTTCCGGCGGTGGCGGCCTTGGTGGCTTGCTCGGTGGCCTGGGCGGCATGCTTGGCGGAACCCGTGCGGCGCCTCAGGGGCGCACCGGCGGCACCAACTACGCGGCGCTGGCGTCGTTGGGGATGATGGCGTTCCAGGCGTATCAGGCCTGGCAGCGGCAACAGGCGTCGGCGCCGCAGCAGGCGTTGCAGACGGTTGACCAGTTGTCTGGCGCGCAGGTCGAAGAACACAGCCACGCCGTGCTGCGTGCATTGATCGCGGCAGCCAAGGCGGATGGCGAGATTGATGAGCGGGAGCAACAGATGATCTTGGCCGAGATCGGCAAGCACACCGATGATCCGCAATTGCAGGCGTGGCTGGATGCCGAGGTGGCCAAACCGCTGAATGCGGCGGATTTTGCCGAGTTTGCCGGCGATCCGGCGGTGGCGTCGGAGGTGTACCTGGTCAGTGTGCTGCTGGTGGATGACCAGCGGGACGCGGAGCGCAATTATCTGGATGAGCTGGCGGCGCAGTTGAAGATTGATCCTGCGTTGCAGGTGCATCTGGAGCAGCAGGCCAAGGGGCAGGTTTAAATCGCTATTACGGTCATACCAAGCCTGTGGCGAGGGAGCTTGCTCCCGCTGGAGTGCGAAGCGCTCCCAAAGATTCCGGGGCCGCTACGCAGCCCAGCGGGAGCAAGCTCCCTCGCCACAGGGGTCATCGTCTGCGGGTTAGAACCGCAGTGTGGCCCCCGTCGTGAGCCATTGATGCTGATCCCCGATCAAACTGCGTCCTACCACCAGGTCCACGTCCACATTCTTGCCGATATGCATCCTCGGCCCGGCTTGCCAGGCCTGGTCACCGCCTTGTTGGCCGTAGCGTTCGGCGATCAGTGTCAGTGAGTCCATCAGGCTGTATTCAAACCCGGTGCCCCAGGTCGGTCGATGGGTCTGGTCGCCGTCGTTATAAGCGTGGCTCCAGCCAGCGTTGAAGTTAAGCCGCAGGGCCTCCATGGGCTGCCAGGTAAACGGCACATTCAAGTCCGCTCCATCAAACGAGTGCTGGCGGTTCAGCGCGTAATGTACGCCGGCAGACGCGGCCAGTTCCAGGCCCAGGTCTTCCCGGGCCCACAACTGCGCCTTGAGCTGCGGATTCACTTGGGTTTCGCCGTCGCCATCATGGTTGGCCCGGGACACGGCGGCAGTCCACTGCAACCAAGGAATGGCAGCGGAGGTGCAGGCCGGCGCCAGGGTTTCACTGTGGGTTGAGCCAGCGTGCCGGTTGGCGGTGAACCAGGCGTCGACATTGCATTCGCCCGGGGCGTTGATTGCGCCGTCGTCGACCACGTAGGAGCCGCCTGCCGCATGGGCATTCGACATCAGGCTGAGCACCAGCACGATGCCCGCGGTCACGCCGACGAAAATCAGGTTGCGCCGCACTGCCCGAATCTTGGAGGCGGGCAGGGGATGGAAGGTAACGTGGGTGGTGCGGTTGCGGTATTTAGTGAAACCGTCAGGGGTGTGTTTCTTGTACATGGTGAACCTCGATCAACAGCCGGTGGCGCGCCCCGACCGGACTTGGCAGGGACGCGCCGTGTTTCAAATAGAAAAAAGTGTGCAACGGGGTACCGCTACAACGGGGTTCTTCGTTCATGCCTGGATACTCCAATAAGGGTTGATTCAGCTGTCTACAGTCAGCACATGGATGCCACTGGCCCTGGCCTGGCTCACCAGTTCCGAGGTGTCGTCGCCACCGGGCAGCGCGATGATCACGTCGGGCCGGCTGTCGGTGAGCATGAACTGGTTGCGATGGCGTTCGGCCTGCTTGCCATGGCGTTGCCAGTTGGGTGGGTAACGCACCACATCCACTCCGGTTTCCCGGGCCCAGTCTTCCACGTCGCTGCCCAGGAACTGGCTGCCACCGTGGATCAACACCTGCACCGGGCGCAGGCGGTGGTAGGCGTCCAGCACCTGGCGGGACATTTTTGTATCGGCGTAATGACGACCTGCACAGATCAAGACGCGCATGGTGATCTTTCCTTGTAGTGCGTATTGCCATTTATCGACGCGGGCGCAGCAAGCGGATGCAGGTGCTGTTCAAGCTGCTGGAAAAACCCAGCATGAAGCGCATTTCCACGGCGCTGAGCACGTTGCGCACGTACAGCCGTACGCCCAGCACCATCACCGCCTTGGCCGCCTGGGCGAGGCCGAACACCAGCAGCGCGCGAGCAGCGTTGTCGAGGTAGCTCATAAGTGTGTTCATTGTCTGTCTCCGCGTGCACTGGCTATCTACCGATAGCCAGCGCTTTCAGGGGCGGTTGATCAGTACCACTGCTTGAAGCGGCGGATGTAGAGGGTTTTCATCAGTTGTGCCACGCAGCAGTAGGCGACCAGGGTGCCCACCAGCCATGGGAAGTACGCCAGTGGCAGCGGCTCCAGGCCAACCATCGCGCCCAGCGGCGAGAACGGTACGTAGATGCCCAGCCCGATCACGATGCAGGTCATCATCATCACCGGCCATGCGGCGTTGCTCTGGAAGAACGGGATCTTGCGGGTGCGCAGCATGTGCACCACCAGGGTTTGCGAGAGCAGCCCCTCGATGAACCAGCCGGACTGGAACAGGGTCTGCATTTCCACGCTGTTGGCCGAGAACACGTACCACATCAGGGCAAAGGTGGTCATGTCGAAGATCGACGAGGTCGGCCCGATCCAGATCATGAAGCGGCCAATGTTTTTCGCGTCCCACTTGCGTGGCTTGGCCAGGTATTCCTTGTCCATCTTGTCCCACGGCAAGGCCAGCTGGGAGATGTCGTACATCAGGTTTTGCAGCAGCAGGTGGATCGACAGCATCGGCAGGAACGGGATGAACGCACTGGCCACCAGCACCGAGAACACGTTGCCGAAGTTGGAACTGGCGGTCATGTTCAGGTACTTCATGATATTGCCGAAGGTTTCGCGGCCTTTCAGCACGCCTTCTTCCAGCACCATCAGGCTCTTTTCCAGCAGGATGATGTCGGCGGATTCCTTGGCAATGTCCGTCGCGCTGTCCACCGAGATGCCCACGTCGGCATCCCGCAAGGCCGGAGCGTCGTTGATGCCGTCGCCGAGGAAGCCCACGGTGTGGCCGTTGGACTGCAAGGTCTTGAGCACCCGCGACTTCTGCAGCGGTGTCAGCTTGGCGAACACCGTGCGCTCCTCGACCCGCAGCTTGAGGGTGGCGTCGTCCATCGCTTCGATTTCCGTCCCCAGCAACGGTACGCCTGGCTCCAGGCCGACCTGGCGGCAGATCTTGCTGGTGACGATGGCGTTGTCGCCGGTGAGCACTTTGACGGCCACGCCAATTTCGCGCAGGGCAGCGATCGCCGGGCCAGCGGTTTCCTTTGGTGGATCAAGGAAGGTCAGGAAACCACGGATCACCAGGTTGCGCTCATCGGCCGTGGTGTACTGCTTGCGGGCGAGTGCCTGGGGAATGTTGCGGGTGGCCAGCACCAGCACCCGGAAGCCGTCCTCGTTGTAGTCCTGGGCAATCGCCAGCAACTCGTTGCGACGCCGATCATCCAGCTCGACGGCCACGTCGCCTTCCATCACGTGGGTGGAAATGCTCAGCATCTCCTCGACCGCACCCTTGCACACCAGCAGGTGATCGTTTTGCGCGTCCTTGACCACGATCGACAGGCGACGGCGAATAAAGTCGAACGGCAACTCATCCACCTTGCTGTAGGCAAACGGCACCTGGAACTTCGGATTCTGCACGGAGAACTGTACGACCGCCTGGTCCATCAGGTTCTTCATGCCGCTCTGGTGATGGCTGTTGAGCCAGGCGAGGGTCAGCACTGAATCATCACGGTTGCCAAAGGCGTTGACGTGGTGCTCGAGGATGATCTTGTCCTGGGTCAGGGTGCCGGTCTTGTCGGTGCACAGCACGTCCATCGAACCGAAGTTCTGGATCGCGTTGAGGCGCTTGACCACCACCTTGCGCTTGGCCATGGCGGTTGCACCCTTGGCCAGGTTGGCGCTGACGATCATCGGCAGCATTTCCGGGGTCAGGCCTACCGCCACTGCCAGGGCGAACAGCAACGCGTCGCTCCAGTCACCCTTGGAGAAGCCGTTGAGGAAGAACACGATCGGCGTCATTACCAGCATGAAGCGGATCAACAGCCAGCTGACGCTGTTCACCCCGCGGTCAAATGCGGTTTGCACCCGGGAGCCGACAATCGCCTTGGCCAGCGAGCCAAAGTAGGTGCGCGGGCCGGTGGCAACCACCACGGCTTTCGCCCGGCCGCTGACCACGTTGGTGCCCATGAAACAGATGTTCGGCAGGTCCAGCAGGTTGCCCTGGTCGGCCGCCGTGGACGTGGCGGATTTTTGCGTCACATCCCCGAGGGTGTCGTACTTCTCTACCGGCAAGGCTTCGCCGGTCAGCACGGCCTGGCTGATGAACAGGTCACGGGACTCGATCAGGCGGATGTCGGCCGGGATCATATCGCCGGCAGACAGTTGCACGATGTCGCCGGCCACCAGGTCGCGCATCGGCACTTCCCGCAGGGTCGGCTTGGAGCCCACTTGCTCGCGACGCAACACCGTGGCGGTGGTGCGCACCATGGCCTTCAAGGCCTCGGCGGACTTGGCCGAACGATGCTCCTGCCAGAAGCGCAGCAGGCTGCTGAGCATGACCATGGTCATGATAATGATGACCTTGGTCAGGTCGGCTTCTTCACCGGCCTGCAGTGGCAGCCAGTAGTCAGTGAAGAAACTGATGGCGCCGAGGGTCAGCAGCACATAGATGAACGGGTTGTTCAGGGCCTGGAGGAATTGCACGATGGCGTGAGGCGGCTTGTCGTGGGCCACCTCGTTGTAGCCTTCACGTTGCAGGCGAGCAGAGGCATCCAGTTCGGTCAGGCCATCCTTGGTTGCCCGGACATTGGCGAGGGTTGCCGAGAGGCCGTTCTGGGCTTCGCGGGCGGCACGCATCGACAGCTTGGTGTCGGTATCCGTGCCGTTTTTCTTGTGCAGTTTCGGGTTTTTTACTGCGCTCATTGTGTGTACTCCTGTCGCCAATTTTTCGACAAAACATACCCGGTACTTACCTGATGACAGGCGAGCGAAAGCATGCCGAGTCGCTGACTTCGCGATCGGTTTAAATAAAGTGTTGGGTAACTTTCTACAGGCCCGCTAACAGCGCGTTAGTTAACTAACGCGCAGCGGGCTACTACTGGCTTCGTCCATAGAGAACTCCAGCTAATCAAGTAACGGATAATCAGGAAGTTGCTGTTTCCAGCTGGCTTATGCCGCGCGAGCGTCCACGTAGAGGCTCAGCATCAGGCTCGCTTGCGCGACCAGGCTGGAAACGTCCCGTCTCTGTGGGTCTTGAGGGTCGGCGTGATCCCATTGCTGGACCAGGTGGCCGGTGGTGGGGCAGATACGCCAGTGTGCCCGGGGAGTCGGGCACACGCGGGGGGATGAGGTCACAAAGGTGCTGCGGGTAGGGGAAAAGCCTACGGGCTCGCGGCACAATTTGGCACGCAGGGCGTTAGCCAGCGTACGCAGATCAGGTAAAACAATCAGTTGAAAGGTCATAACACACCTCGGGACCGGACTGGCATCCGGTGAGGCAGTTACGTTGGAGCGTCAGGCTCTAGCGCAGCTTACTCGGCCGGAACGGCGAGTCCCGTCATTTTTTCTGGGTTTGGCGCCCGATTCGCCGCATTCACGGTGATCGGACAACGACTAGATACTGTGTCCATTGGCTTCTTTTGTGAGGTTGAAAAATGGCCCTGAGTTGCAGGCACGGGGAATTTACTCAGGCAGTTGCCGGATGTCAACGTTTAATGACTTAAATTGTTACTGGTTCAGAGTTTGTTCAGATAGAAGGTTGGGGAAGTTGCAACATCAAGTGTGCTTATTGATAAGTGGCCGATGTGTGGAAGGTAGGTGAAGTAACAATAGCCGGATAACTTATGCGGGGTTCCGAAGCCTGCGTTCGGCCAGCGT
>NZ_JACAQY010000070.1:0-1175 GCF_013386835.1 Pseudomonas sp. IPO3774 | reverse complement strand
TGTGGGAGATTCTATGGTTGGGGGGAAGCCCCCAAAACCGCTTTCGACTGGTATTCGCTTAGGTTTTTCATGAGGGAGAACGCGATACGCGCCAGCTTGCGAGCAATGATAACCAAGGCCTGAGTCGTTTTCAGGCCTCTGGCCAGATAGCCTTCATAGAGCGGTTTCCAAGCGTTTGACTTGATACCTGCTGACGCCGCGTTATGCAGCAATCGACGGATCTCCGAGTCTCCTTTTTTACTCAGTGAGCGACGTCCGCTCATTTGCCCCGAGTCAGATACTCTCAAGTCCATTCCCAGGAACGCGATATAGGCATCGGCACTTTCAAACTCGCCTCGTTGAAACGCCATCGTGAGCGCTACCGCAGTGAGAAAACCAATCCCCTCAACGGCTTGGCAGCGTTTGATCTGATGCAAGAGGCCCGCCTCAGTGACGGCATCTAATATCCGTTTTTCAATAAGCCCTTCATGTCTCGCAAGGCAGGCTGCGACACTTTTTGATGAAGCCTTAAGGAGTGGTTCACCTGCCCAGCTTTGGTTAAGGCCAACCCGCATTTTCACCAACGCTGCCCGTCGGCGAAGCAAGCTTTGAAGCTTGGTATAGATCTTCGGCGGCGGGTTCCAGGCACGTAAATCAGCCTGCTCATTTTTCAAATAACGGGCCAGTAAACGCGCATCGCTGGCGTCTGTCTTCGCCCGCCCACCCGTGCTTTTGCGGTAGTGATTAAGGCGGTAGCCATCAATCACATAAACCTTATGGCCCATCCCGTAGGCCAAATTGACCGTATCCAGGTGATAGATATTGGTCGCCTCAATCGCGATGGCACTGTCCACGGGGAGAGATTTGAGCCACGCCCTCAGCTCGGTTTTGTTGTTGGGCACAATCTTCAATTCGTCTGTTTCAATGTGACAAACCACAACTTCAGCCTTAGCGACATCCACGCCGATGATTGATTGCAAGACAGTCATTGCCATGAAAAACGCTCCGGGTTAGGGTTTATGGGCTTGTCGGGGCTTCACCGTTGCGCTGGCTTGCTTCTATCGTCGGTCATGGCCGATGCATTCCTTATCGGCGCTTTGGTGAAGGGGTGGGGCGAAGTCTCCCACGGTCTGTACTGGCTAGAGTCAGATGCTGGCTTTTAGTCCCACCACCCCTACAAGTCTAACCATACAAGC
>NZ_JACAQY010000069.1:47154-57421 GCF_013386835.1 Pseudomonas sp. IPO3774 | reverse complement strand
AGCCGCTGTAAGAGCGGAACCGATATAAGCCATCACCCAAATAATGGATATGCCCCCGATCCAAATCCCCCTCAACTGTTAAGCCTCTCCTGCCGCACGCCGAACACCGGCTTCACCTCACCCCCCAAACAGCGGCGACAGCTATAAACCCCCAACACCACCGGCTTTTTCTGCTCCCCACGCTCCACCCAGGTCGGCGCAACAAACCGATACCCCTGGCCCGTCGCCGTCGCGATATACACCGAATCATCATCCCCCAACGCCCGGCGGATCGCCTTGATCTGCGCCCGCAGGTTGCACTCTTCCACCACCAACCGTGGCCAGGCGATGTCCAGCAATTGGGTCTTCTCCAACAGCTCACCAGGCCGCGAAGCGAGGGCAATCAGCAACGTCAGGGCCCGACTCCCCAGGCTCACCGGCTCACCGTTTTTCAGCAGCAGATGACGTCGGGGCAGCAGTTGATAAGGGCCAAAGTGGATTTCAATAGCGCTGTCTTCAAGGTGGCCGCGGTGTGAATACGTCATGTGATTAACCTTTGTGCATGTTCAAAAACACAACCCCGCGCGGCTCCCTTCGCGCAAGGCTGCAAGGGAAGGTCAGGTGTTGATCGCCGGGATCGGGTCTTCAGGATAATCACCCGGCTCCGTAGGCCCGCCAGTCAAGCCGTATTGCTTGAGCACCGGCGCAAGCTGGCCATAGAACGCGTCCTGCGCCTTGCCATGGGCATCAGCCAGGGCGAAGGGCAGGAACGCGCTGCCGATCCCGCCAAGGATCGCCGTTGCCCCGCCGAGGATCCCGCTGATGGTCCCGGCCACCGCGCCGATTTCCGTGGCCCCGTACAACCCTGCCCCGGCTTCCACCAACCCGGCCACCGCCGCACCCGTACCCAGCACGCCGGTGGCCACCGAGAAACTGCCGCTCAGGTAGTCGCCTTTTTTCAACGAGTCGACACCGCCAATCACCCCGATCACACCGCCGATAATCCCGCCCGCCGAACCGATGATCTTGCCGGCCGCACCGAGGTTGGCGATTTGCTGCGGACTCAGCGGACCCTTGCCCACCGGCACCTTGCCGGGGAAGTCACCGATGGTGCCGCCATCCGGGCGGTTGACCCAGGTGATGCCGTAACCCGCTTCCTTGGCGTATTTGGTACCGCCCTCCATCAACAGCCCGGCAAATTGCAGCCCGGCGGATACCCGGTTCGCGTCCGCCACCGGCGTGTTGCTGCCGCTGGCCGAACGGGCCATCAGCACGCCGCTCATCAGCACTGCGCTGCCGATGTGCAACAGGCCTTGCTTGAATGCCGGGCTGACGTCGCCGAACTTCATGCCTTCGATGGCCTTGGGCAGTGCGTCGGCGATCTTGTTGCCCTGGCGCCCGATGTCCCATACCGAACGCAGCATCGACACCACTTGCGCCGGGTCGATCTTGCCGCCATCCGAGGTGACGAACATCTCTGGATCTTTTTGCTGGGCGTCGTTGATCGCGGCAGTGACCTTGGCTTCGTCGAAGTTGCCCTTGCCGTCACCCAGGGTGATGTTCAGGGTGTCGGTGGTGGCGCCGCCGAGCAGGGCGTCGCCAAGGGCTTCGTTGAAATTCACCTGCAAGGTGGCGGCGTCATCCGCCGAGGCCTTGTCGCCGAGGAAGGCCTGGGCCGAGGCCGTGCTGGCGGCGAAGCTGCTGGCCGCCACGGTGGGGTCCATGCCGCCGGCCACCGCGTCGGTAAAGGCCTTGCCGGTCACCAGTTGGTTTTTGTAGTACTGCTGGATGTTGTCGCTTTGCCCGGCCTTGTCGGCGATACCGGTCAGGTCCACATGGCCGTTGCCCCCCAGCGCCAGGTTGGCGATGGTCGTATCGTTGGCCGCGTTTTGCAGGCCCATGCCCATGTCGATCTGCTTGCCGTTCTGGTCCTTGGCGTTGAGATTGTCGGTGAGGTTTTTGCCGGTCTCGATGTCGTCGGTGTAGTAGTTCTGCATCGCGACTTTCATCGCCGGGTTGCTGTCGACGATGTCGGCCAGTGCCGGGCCGCGATTGTTTTGCAGGAAGCCTTGCACGTCCGGGTCGGCCGAGAGGGTTTCGATGCCGCTTTGCAGCTGTGCCTTGATTTTGTCTTCGTTGGGGTTCAGGCCGTAGTGGGGCGAGGTGTACTTGTCCATCAACCCGGCGTGGGGCACGTAGTCGCTGACCAGCAGGCGGGTTTGTGCATCGGTCAACTGCACCAGCACCGCGGCTTTCTGTTCGCCGCTGTAGTTCTGCGGGTTGGCCAGGATGTCGGCGGTCAGGCCCGAGGTGTCGACGCCGGCGACGGCATCACGAGTGGCGGCACCGTCGAGGAAGGTCAGGGTGTCGCTGTCGGTTTTCGGCGCCTGTTTTTCGAGCCAGGCGCCGATGTTGTCGCGGGTGCCGATGCCGTCCGACTTGCCGGTGGCGGGGTTGTCGCCGCCGGTTTCCAGGGCGTGGAACATCCCGGGTCTGGACCACATGGCCGCCGCGCCGGTCAGCTCGGTGCTCAGGGCCGAATCGCTGCCCAAGGCTTGCAGGTTGTCGCTGCGCAGCATGCCGTCGTTGCTGCGCTGGTTGGCGTCACCGGGGCGCATCGCCGGACCTGCGCCAGCGGCCAGGCTCTCGTTGGCCATCAGGATTGCCGCCGACTTGGCATTCGCCTTGGCCAGGTCACCGGGTTTGCTGCCGAGGAAACTGCCATAGGATTTCGACGCGGCGCCGAGGTCCTTGCCGGCGTTGTCGATGAAATGGTCGACATCGGAATGGGTGATCACATTGTCGGCCTTGCCACGCCCGCCGGTATCCAGCGCGGCCATCAGGCTCGGGCTGCTGGCCACGTACTTGAGTACGGCCTGGGCCTCGGGGGGGAGTGTCGTGGGTGGGTTGGCGAAGTCGATCGGCGCGCCATGCAGGCCCCAGGCGTCCCAGTTTTGCGAGAGCAATTGCGCGGCCGCCTTGGGCCGGTTCAGGTCGAGTTCTTCCTTGGTCGGCGTGCCGCTGGTGTTGCCGGTGATGGTGTCCCAGTCCTTGGCACCCGACACGCCAAACGATGAGGTGTCGATCCAGGACGTGTCCGAGGCGCCCGCCGCGCCGGTGCTGCCGGCATACAGTTTGGCCACCTGGTCGTACAGCGCGGGGGTGATGTCCTGGGACACGATCACCTTGTCGCCCGACGCCGTGGTATAGCGAATCAGGCCCGGGCCGACTTCTTCGGGCGGGCCGATATTCGCTGCCGGGTCCATGGTTTCCATGGGGCCGGCCAGGCGGTAGCCCTCGGCCTGGCTGGCATTGATCGCAAAGAGCTTGGCCGAGTCGCCGCTGACCTGGGCGAACAGCGCGGGTGTTTCCTTCTGGCTGACCACGATTTTGTCGCCGGCACTGGTCTCGTAGCGGATCAGTCCCGGGCCCAATTCGGTGGTACTGCCGATCGCCTTGTAGTTGCCCAGGCCAGGCGCCACGGTGCTGGCGTCTGCCTCCTTGTAGCCGGCGCCTTTGCTGTCGGCCAGATTCTTCTCAAGGGTCGCGTCGCTTTGCTGTGCGTTGTACTGGTTGACCAATTGCTCAAACAGCCTGGGGTTGTCGATCTGCTTGAGGGTCACCGGTTTGTCGCTGCCCAGCGGGGTGTAGGTGATGCTGTTGTTCACCGGTGCCTGCACGTTCTGGTACGGCAGCGGAATGGACGGCCCGCGGATTTTCGAGGGGTCGAATACCGGCTTGTCGACGGCGGTGAACAGGGCTTTTTCGAACGTGCTCCGGGAGCCATCCGGGCCTTTGTTGTCGGCAGGGTCAAGGCCATTCGGGATCGCAGTCATAGATCACCTGGAAGTTGTTTTATATCAGTCGATATTTAGTGCAAGTGCACTAACTGGGGCGGGCGAAAGTTGCGAAGTGTTATTGGGTTAACCCGCGCCGAGCTATCAAACGCGATGATCAAGTCGGTTTTGTTACAAATGGAAATATCTGCAAAGTTGGGCAAATGGCTATTAGTTAAAAGTGTGAAGTTGTCGGATTTATTTTCTGGAATTGTTGAGTGATCAACGTTTTTACCCAGGGGTAACGGGCTCGTAAATTGTTCGAGTTGGTTCGTTTTTCAGGTTGTGCCCCCCGTAAACATTGGGTCTCGTCGTGTATTGGTTTTTTAACAAAAGTTCCACGCCCGCGCGGCGATGAGATTTTCTCAACGGCATGTTGAGCCGGATTTTTCACAGCACCTGCCATGAACGTTTCACAAGCTTTCACAGCGAAGGCGTTTTGTTCGTGAGTAGTATGGTTCCCATGCAAACCGACGGCTGCATGGCCAACTCACTGTCTGACGCTGGGAGTTTGTTTCGGTTTGCATGCGGCTTAACTTCCCTATCGATGCAAGGAGATTGAACATGGCTACTACTCCACCAGTAAGTGCAGGCGGCGCCGACGACGCTATCGCGAAGATGGAAGCAACTTTCAACATGGCCATCGAGAAGTCGGCCAAGATCACCGAGATCAGCACCGCGAAAAAAGCAGAGCTCGACGCCACCAAACAGCGTCCGCAGAACTGATTCGCCATGCGGGCAGCGCCGGCGCTGCCCGTATACCTGCCTTACCCCGTTGCACCGTTGTTGATCGGCACAGGCGTCGTTGCGGCCTGTGATTCTCAAGGGGGCAAACCCAACCATGACAGCCTTGATTTCCCTGGGCCTGCCCGCCGCGAACGGCGCGCCGACCCTGCTCGTGACCCACGGTTTGCACCAGGGCAGTTCCCTGATGCTCGACCAGCCGGTCTACACCCTTGGCGCCGCCCTGGCGGCCGACCTCCAGCTCAGCGATCCCGGGATTGCCGAGTTGCACCTGCGCCTGCGTTTTGAAGGGGCCCAGGTGGCCGTCGAGGCCCTCGGCGGCGATGTACTGATCACCGGCACTGCCGGCGATATCCGTATTCCCCAAGGCAGCGGCCATCGCGCGCGGCTGCCGCTGCAACTGCGTATCGGCACGGCGGGTGTGAGCCTGGCGCTGCCGGGCAGCCCTGAAAAAACGCCTGCGACGACACGCACATTAACGCCCTGGATCATCGCCATAGCGTTGCTCTTTGTATGCGCCGGCGCCCTGGCATTTCGCAATGATCCACCGCAAGCGCAAACCGTAATGCCGGTTGCCGAAACAACCGCAGCCAAGCCTTCCCGTGCCGAGGCCAAGGCCTGGTTCGAAGGGCAATTGCAGGCCGCCCACCTGGACGCCGTGAAGGTCAACGACATCGATGGCCAACTCAACGCCGTCGGCTCCTTTGAGCGCGCGCAAAAGCCTCAATGGGTCGCCCTGCAACAAGCCTTCGACCAGCGTTACGGCCAGCAGATCGTGCTCAACCCGCGGGTCGCCGTGCGTGCAGATGCGGCCCGGCCAAGGGTGCGCTTTCAAGCCGTGTGGTTCGGCGCCAACCCCTACGTGATCAATGACAGCGGCAAGCGCCTGTACCCCGGCGCGGCCCTGGCGGACAACTGGGTACTGGAGCGCATCGAGAACAACCAGGTGATCCTCGCCCGTGGCGAAGAACGCTTCACCTTCACCCTATGACGCTGCTTTTTTCAGCTAAGGCCCCGGGATGAAAGTCGAACCCCGTCCGTTGATTCCCAGTGACGTGCGCAGCGCGCCGGTCGAGGCGATCCGCCCGGTCAACTCGCGTCAGGCCACGGCTTTCGAAGCGTTGCTGAAAACCCGCAAGGTCCAGTCCCGCCGCTCCCTGCGCAGTGACCTGGAAGAACTCACCAGCGCCGCTGGTGTCGACTCGCTGCTGTTCGGCAGCGCACGTTCCCTGGAACTGCTGGAACACGTGATGCAGCACCTGTTGCCGAACCTCGACGCCGAGCCGCAGATCAAGGCGCTGGCCCATGACCTGATCAGCGAGGAAATCGAGATGCGCCGCACCCTCGAACAACAACGCTCGGAGGTCCAGGCCTGATGCCCCGGGACAACGACGACGCGGTGCAATTGCTCAAGGGCATTGGCGAGCTGTACCGGCGCAACGGCCAGTCCCAGCGCGCGCTGGTGATGTTGCTGATTGCCGTGAGTGTCGCGCCCGACGATGGCCAACTGTTGCGCTCGCTGGTGCTGGCGTTCACCGACAGCGGCGACTTCACCCGCGCACTCGCGGCCCTGGATCGGCTGGTCGCGCTGGAGGGTGAGTCTGCCAGCCTGTTGCTGCTGCGTGCCCGGGCGCTGTGGTACGGCGAACGCAAGGACGAAGCGCGCCAGTGCTTCAAACGCTACCTCGCTGCACGGAGAGCCGCGCCATGAACCTGCTCAATCGCCTGAACGGCATCGCGCGCATGGCCGCCCAGCGTACCGACGTGATCATCGTCGCGTTCATGCTGATGGCGATCGTGATGATGATCATCCCGCTGCCTACCTACCTGGTGGACATGCTGATCGGCTTGAACATCGCCCTGAGCATCCTGATCCTGATCGTGGCGTTCTACATCGGCCACTCGGTGGAATTCTCCGCGCTGCCGCCGCTGATCCTGCTCAGCACCCTGTTTCGCCTGTCGCTTTCGATCACCACCACCCGCTTGATTCTGCTGCACGGCGACGCCGGCCATATCGTCAAGGCCTTCGGTGACTTCGTGATTGCCGGCCAGGTGGTGGTGGGCATGGTGGTGTTCCTGATCATCACCGTGGCGCAGTTCGTGGTGATCACCAAGGGCGCCGAGCGGGTCGCGGAAGTGGCGGCGCGCTTCACCCTGGATGCGATGCCCGGCAAACAGATGAGCATCGACAACGACCTGCGCAACGGCGATATCGACCAGGCCGAAGCCCGCCGCCGGCGCTCACGCCTGGAGCGCGAGAGCCAGATGTTCGGCGCGATGGACGGGGCGATGAAGTTCGTCAAGGGCGATGCGATTGCCGGGTTGGTGATCCTCGCGGTCAACCTGCTGGGTGGCATGCTGATCGGCATGATCGAGCGCGACATGGCCTTCGGCGCGGCGGTGCACACCTATTCGCTGCTGACCGTGGGCGACGGTTTGATCGCACAGATCCCGGCGCTGCTTATCTCGGTAGCGGCGGGCACCGTGGTGACGCGGGTCAACAGCGACGGCGAAGCGGGTGACCTCGGCAGCGAGATTCTCAAGCAGTTGGGTGCCAGCTACCGCGCCCTCGGTTTGACCGCATTGATCATGGTGGGCGTCAGCGTGATACCGGGCTTTCCGACCTGGGTGTTCCTCGGGTTGTCGCTGGTGTTCGGTGGTGCGGCCTTCGTGATGTACCGCCGTCATACCCGTGAAAACCAGGTAGAGCCTGAAGCGCTGGTCGAGACCCTGGAACCGGTGGTTGAAGTGCAGGCCGAGCAGGATTATGGCGTGGCCCCCGACACTCGGGTATTGCTGACCCTCGGCAGTGCGTTGGCCCTCAGCGCCCCGCGCCAGCTACTGAGCCAACGCATCGAAGCGCTGTGTCACGACATTCGCAGCGACCTCGGCGTCGATATGCCGGTGCCGGGCATTCACATGGACGCCAAGGCCACGCCGGGCAGCTACCGCGTGTCACTGGAAGGCGTACCCGTCAGCGAAGGCGAGATGCCGATCAACTGCCTGCTGTTGCAGGACGATCCGGTGCATGTGCAGTTGCTGGACATCGCCACCCTGCAAGCCGATTCGCCCCTCAACGGTCGTGCCGCGCACTGGATCGAGCGTCAGCACGAAGACGCGTTGCGCAACGCCGGCATCGGTTTCCTGCTGCCGGACGAAGTCCTGCGTGGCGTGCTGGAACGCAGCCTGCGCCGCTATGCCGCGGACTTCCTCGGCATCCAGGAAACCCGCCTGCTGCTCGAACGCACCGAAGCCACCTACGGCGAACTGGTCAAGGAAGCCCTGCGCCTGGTGCCGTTGCAGCGGGTGGCCGAGACCCTGCGCCTGCTGGTGGGCGAGGGCGTGTCGATCCGCAATCAGCGGGCCTTGCTCGAAGCCATGGTGGAGTGGGGCGCGCGGGAAACCGATGCCGGCCGCCTGGCCGAACACCTGCGTGCAGGGTTGGCGCGGCAGATCAGCCATCAGTACGCCGACCGCAATCGGGTGATTGGCGCCCTGGTGCTGGCGCCGGGATTGGAAGACCAGTTGCGTGCGTCTCTGCGTCGCCAGGAGCCCAGCCGTGAAGTGATCCCCGAGGAAGTCAACCGCGCGTTGCTCGCCCAACTGCGCCAGGCCTGCGACAAAACCACTGAAGCCAACAGTGCGGTATTGCTGGTGCACCCGGAACTGCGCCGCAGCCTGCGGCGCCTGGTACTGCGCGGTGAGCTGGAGCTGGCGGTGTTGTCGTTTCGCGAACTGGCCACCGAATACAACCTGCAAGCGCTGGTGACCATCAGCCTTACCGATATCTCCAACCGCCGTGCACCTGCCGCGGCTTCCGTCACTTCCCTGGCGTCTGCCTCATGATCCGTTTTTGTCTGCTGTTGCTGACGTTGACCTCGTTTTTCTGCAGTGCCCAGGACATCGCCAACGGTGTCCAGGGGTCTATCAACCTGGCCTCCGGTGAAGGCCGGATCCTGCATTTTGTGGCCCCGGTGGAGTCGGTACTGGTGGCCGAGCCGGGGATTGCCGACCTGCAAGTGGTGTCGCCCGGGGTGATCTATATCTTCGGCAAGGCGCCGGGCAATACCAGCCTGATTGCCCTTGGCAGCGACGGCAAACAGCTTGCCAGCCTGAGCCTGGCGGTCAGTAGCGCGACCCAGGCAGTGACTGCGCCGATGCAGGAATTGCATCCCGGCAATGGCGCGCAGATCAGCGGTGCCGGTAACCGATTGATCGCCAAGGGCACGGTGCGTTCGGTTGGAGAAGCGACGGATTTGAATGCCTTGCTCAACCCACAGGGCCAGGGCTTCCAGAGCGCGGTCAACACCACTGAGTACGCCGGTGCCGCCCAGGTCAACTTGCGTGTGCGCTTTGCTGAAGTGTCCCGCTCGGAACTGCTGCATTACGGGGTTAACTGGAACGCCATGTTCAGCAACGGCACGTTCTCCTTTGGCCTGATCACCGGCGGACCGCTGGCCGCCGCCACCGCCGGTGGCCTGGCGGCAGCGGGCAGCGGTTCGGGCAATACCAATATCGACGGCATGCTCGACGCGTTGCAGGCCAACGGGATCCTGCAAATCCTGGCCGAGCCGAACATCACCGCCATGACCGGGCAAACCGCGAGCTTCCTGGCGGGCGGCGAAGTGGCGATCCCGGTACCGGTGAATCGGGACCTGGTGGGGATCGAATACAAGTCGTTCGGCGTGTCGCTGCTGTTCAACCCGACGCTGCTGCCCAACGGCCGGATCGCCCTGCAAGTGCGCCCTGAGGTCAGCAGTGTGGTGAGTGGCGGCACGGTGGATTTCGGCAATTTCCATGTGCCGTCGTTCAGTGTGCGCCGCGCCGATACGCGGGTGGAAGTGGGCAGCGGGCAGACGTTTGCGATTGCCGGTTTGTTCCAGCGTGAGAGCAGCCAGGACATCGAGAAGCTGCCGTTGCTGGGGGACTTGCCGATCCTGGGCAACCTGTTTCGCTCCAAGCGTTTTCAGCGCAATGAAACCGAATTGGTGATTTTGATTACGCCGTACCTGGTGGAGCCGGTGCGCAGTCGCACCCTGGCCACGCCGCTGGATGCGCAGCCTGCGACCGCCGCAGCGGCGGGGCCGCGCAGTGGTGGGGCGTTTGGTTTCTACATGAATTGATGAGGGGGCATGACATGAAAGTTTCGCGTTTGTTGATGTGTTTGCCCCTGTTGGTGGTGGGCTGCAAGACGCATCTGGCGCCGGTGTATTACTCGCCGCAGTATCAGGCGGACGGGGTGCCAAGCCAGTGCCAGCAGCCGCCGGCCAAGGACGAGATTGGACTGGACGAGGATTTCAAGGCGACCTTGCCGTTAGGCTGCGCCAATAATCTGAATTTGATGCAGATGGTGGAGCAGCGCCAGGATTTGAATCAGGGGCGGGCCACCGGGCCAGCGATGGCGGCGCCGGTTGGGCGGGCGGCGCAGGTGTATATCGAGGGGTTTGATCGGGAGCAGTTGCAGCGGCGTCAGGCTCAGCAAGAGGCCAAGGCGGGCGCTCCGGGAGCGGAGCAATGAACCTGCGTTCACATGTCCTCTGTGGGAGCTGGCTTGCCTGCGATAGCGGTATTCCAGGCCCAGCAGATCCATCTGCCACACCACCATCCAAATGTGGGAGCGGGCTTGCTCGCGAAAGCGGACTGATAGGCGACCCGGATCTTGAAGCTTACCGCGTACATATCCATTCCTGCGGTAACGGCCACTTAGG
>NZ_JACAQY010000069.1:9247-47032 GCF_013386835.1 Pseudomonas sp. IPO3774 | reverse complement strand
CCAGCGTGGTTTAACGGGGCCTGATAGATCAAAAGCAACGTCAAAAGCAGGGCAACAGCAAGATCAAAAGCAGTTGGATTTAGTGCGTATCCACCAGCCCCAATTCCCGCGCTTGCGCAATCGGATCGCTGATGGCTTTGATGCGGTTGGCCTCCGTGATCAGGCGTGCGCGCTCAGCCGCCGGTATATCGTCCAGCGGCAAGCTGGCCACCCGTTGTTCGTAACCCGCCAACACCAGCACCAACAACTCATTGCGCTGATGCCGTGGCAACGCTCGGGGCGATTGGGTGACGGGGGCGATGGTGTCCAATGCCTGTTGCGCCTGGCCGCCAAGGGCGTAGGCCAGGGCCAGGTTGCAGCGGCTGTCGAGGTCGTCGGGTTGCAGGCCCAGGCTTTTGGCGAACGCGGTTTGTGCCGCGACGGCCTGGCCGTTCAACACCTGGGCAATGCCCAGTCGGGTGTAGGCGACCGGCGACTGGCTGGCCTCGGCGGCCTGGGCCAGGGCGGTCACGGCGCGTTGGCTTTTGCCAAGGCGCAGTTGCGCGGTGCCCAGTCCCAGCAGGGCGTCGGCGTTGTGGGCTTGAAGGCCGAGGGCTTGTTGGAAGGCGCGCTCGGCACCGGATGCGTCGTTGCCGTCGAGCCGCGCCTGGCCGAGTTTGAGCCACAAGTCGATGCTTGCGCCCGGTTGCTGGGCCGCACGTTCGTACAGCGCCGCCGCGCTGGCGTAGTCGCCGCGTTTGTTCAGGTCGTCGGCCAGCTTCAGCGAGCGGTCGGAATCGCTCGGCGCAGTATTGGAACAGGCAGCCAGCAACAGGCTGCCGGCAAGCAAAAAGTGTTTGGTCATCGTCACAACTCGTTGGGCGAAGGCGGACGTCATGTAAGCATATTTTCCATGGCGCTCCTATGTCTGTCGGTGCTGTTGGGTGCCTCGATCGCCCACGCCGACGAAGAGCCCGAATGGTTCGCCAAACCCTACGCCTATGTGCTGGTGGACCAGGACGTGCGCGCCGCCCTCGAAGAGTTCGGCCACAACCTCGATATCCCGCTGGTGCTCTCCGACAAGGTCCGCGGCAAGGCCCGCAGCACGGTGCGTGCAGCCACCGCCGGGGAGTTTTTGCAGACGCTGTGCAGCACCAATGGCCTGACCTGGTATTTCGACGGCAACCTGCTGTACCTCAATGCCAGCGATGAAATCACCACCAGGCTGTTCAAGGCCAGCGCCCTGAACCTGGATCAGTTGCAGGCCTATCTGAACAACCTCGATGTGTTCGGCCAGCAGTTATCGATGCGTAACGGCCCCGAGGGCGATGAAGTCTTCGTCTCCGGGCCGCCGCCGTACCTGGCGCTGGTCCAGCAGCATGTGGATCACCTGCAGCCCAAGGCCGCCGCGCCGGTGGTGGCGCGCGAGCACGGCGTGCGGGTGTTTCGCGGCGCCCAGGTGAGCACTGAAACCCCTTGATTCACCCCAACCCCAGTAAAGGAGCATGACCATGTCCGTAACCGCCGTAGACAGCAACCTCGCCCCCGGTGGCGCCAGCCCTGAAGCCAAGTTCAACGCCGCGGTGGACAACGCCAAGAGCGCCGATAAACCGGAGATGACCGACGCCGAATTCACCGATGCCCTGATCACCCAGGCGGTCACCATCGGCGGCCAATTCATCATCATGCCCAAGGCCCAGGAAATGCTGAATGACGCCATGTCCGATGACGACGAAGAGTAGGGCGCACCCATGACCATCAGTCTCGCTGCCAGCGCCACGGCCTTGCCGCCGTCCGCCGGCGCGGGGCCCGCCGGGGCCTCGCAGAATCTGTTCGAGCACATGGCCAATACGGCCAAGGGCATGCCCGAGGGCGCCAGCCCCCATCAGATCGGCTCGGGGCTGATGGAGCGCCTGAACAGTTTTATCGACCGCTCCCGGACCTTTTCCGAGCGCGCCGATTTGCTCACCAATAACCCCTCGGCGCCGCCGCAAGTGGCCGCTGCGGATATCCGCACCTCGGGTGCCTCGCCCACCGCAGAACCGGGCAAGAAAGTTGCCGAGCAGCAGGTCGACCAGATCGTCCATTCACTGGGCAAGATGTTCGACTACTCCATCGAAACCCAGATGGTGGTGCGCGGTGCGACGCAGATTTCCGGTTCCGCCAACACGCTGCTCAAGGGTCAATAACGCCATGCCAAGCCCGAATCGTGCCCTGCGCCTGCTGCTGATCGGCGTGCTCGCCAGCCTCTTGCAGGCCTGCGACATGGACCTCTACACCAACCTCAGCGAGCGCGACGCCAACGCCATGGTCGCGGTGCTGCTGCGCGACGGCATCCCGGCGACGCGCAAGGTGCAGGACAACGGCCAGTTGAAAGTGGTGGTCGACGAACAGCGCTTCGCCGAGGCCATGACCCTGCTGGACAACGCCGGCCTGCCGCAGCAGAGCTTTTCCAACATGGGCGAGGTGTTCAAGGGCAATGGCCTGGTGTCGTCGCCGGTGCAGGAGCGGGCGCAGATGATCTATGCCTTGAGCGAAGAACTGTCCCACTCGGTGTCGCAGATCGACGGCATCGTCTCGGCGCGGGTGCACGTGGTGCTGCCGGACAATGACCTGCTCAAGCGGGTGATTTCGCCGTCGTCGGCCTCGGTGCTGGTGCGCTACGACCCGGGCACCGACATCAACACGCTGATTCCGCAGATCAAGACCCTGGTGGCCAACGGCATTTCCGGCCTGAGCTATGACGGTGTGTCGGTGACCGCGATCAAGGCCGCGGTGTCCATCAGCCAGAACCCGGCGCAACCGCGACTCGCGCGTTTCATGGGCCTGTGGCTGTTGGAAGACAACCTCAACCAGGCGCGGTTGCTGTTCGGTGGCTTGCTGCTGCTCGCCCTCGGCGCGGGTGGTGTGTTGGCCCGCCAGCAATGGGCGCGGCGCCAGGCCCAGGCGTTGTATGTGCTCAAGGAGGGTGAATGAGCCTGGTTGAGCGTTGGCAGGGGCTGATCGCCCAGCCGTTGCAGTTTGTGCGCGAGCAAAGCCTTGGCGAGTGTTTTGGCGAAGGCCTGCCGGTCGAGGTGCTGCAAGCCCTGCATGGGCAGCCGCGTTTTCGCTCGCGGCTGGAGCAACTGCTGGCCAGCCATTATCAGCTGGCGCCGCTGGCGCATCTGGTCACGCCGCCCGCCGCTGATTTGCCGGTGCTGCTGCTGAGCCCGGCGCAATTTGCGCGTCTGCCCAGGCTGTGTGGTGCGATCTGGCATGGCTCGACCCTGAGCCGGGAGATCCGCCGCGAAGTGGTCAATGAATTGCGCGAGGGCCTTGGCCAGGAAGCCTTTGCCCTGGCCCTCGCGCACCGGCAGTTGGGCGGCGCGGCCGACCTGCTGCGCGAGCCCGCCGAGTTGATCGACGCCATCGACCGCGATGGCCTCACCTGTGTCGCTGCCTGGCTGCAAGCCCAGCCTGCCGAGTTGCAAGGCTGGCTGCCCCTGCGGTTTGTCGCACCCAAGGGCTACAGCGGGCGCTTGCCCCGCGACCTGGAGATCGTCCAGACCGTCGCCGCCCGGTTACTCGCCGAGGAGCTTGCCCATGAGTGAATTACCCAGCCGCCCAGCCGCGCGGATTTTGCGCGCCGATGAAGCGGCGTTATGGACCGATGGCTTTGCCTTTGTGCAAGCCGCCAGGGCGCACGCCGAGCAGATCAAGGCCGACAGCGACCAATGGCTGCACACCGCCCGCGCCGAGGGTTTTGAAAGTGCGCGCCGCGAAGGTGCCGAACAGGTTGCACAGTTGCTGCTGGAAACCCAGGCCGAGGTCCAGCATTACCTGGCCGGGCTTGAGGCGTCGCTGGCGGACCTGGCCCTGGGCATCGTGCGTGAAGTACTTGGCGAACTGGATGACACCGACCGCGTGGTGCGTTGTACACGCCAGGCCCTGAGCGCGTTTCGCCAGGGCCAGGCCTTGACGTTGTGGGTGCCGCCCGCCGAAGTGAATGCCCTGCGCCCACAGTTGCTCAAGGACGGCATCGCCGTGGAGGCCGATGCGCAACTGGGCGCCGGCCAGGCCCGCCTGAGCAGCCCGGCGGGTTCGGTTGAGCTGGGGCTGGAGGCGCAACTGCAAAGCCTGCGCCGCAGCCTGTTGCCCTTTGCCGAAGAGGGCGTGGCATGAACCTCGATCAACTGCTGCCGCGCCTGACCGAGCGGCTTTCCCAGGCCCGCTTGCGTCCGATGCAGGGCACGGTGCTGAGCATTCGCGGGGTGTTGCTGCGGGCCAGCGTGGCGGGCGCGAGCATCGGTGAGCTATGCCACCTGCGCGACCCGGTCAGTGGTCGCAGCCTCAGCGCCGAAGTGATCGGTTTTGATGGCGACGAAGCGATCCTGTCGCCCATCGGTTCCATGGAAGGCCTGTCGACCCGCACGCAAATCACTGCCACCGGCGAAAGCCTGGGTGTGGCCGTGGGCGATGCGCAATTGGGACGAGTGATCAGCCCCATGGGCGAGTTTCTCGACGGTGACGGTGTACCGCCAACCCTGAACCTGCAGACCTACCCCTTGCATGCCGAGCCACCGGCCCCGTTCTCCCGGCAATTGATCGTGCGCTCCATGGCGTTGGGCATCCGCTCCATCGACGGCTTGCTGACCCTCGCCCAGGGCCAGCGCATGGGCATCTTCGGCGAGCCCGGTGTGGGCAAATCCTCCTTGTTGGCGAGCATCATCCGCAACAGCGAGGCCGATGTGATTGTCATCGGTTTGATCGGCGAGCGGGGCAGGGAAGTGCGCGAACTGCTGGACGTGCAACTGGACGCCACGGCCCGCGCACGCACCGTTGCTGTCGTCGCCACCTCCGACCGCCCGGCCGCCGAGCGGGTGCGCGCGGCATTTGTCGCCACCACCCTGGCCGAGTACCACCGCGACCAGGGCCGCAATGTACTGCTGTTGATGGACAGCCTCACGCGGTTCGCCCGCGCCCAGCGCGAAATCGGCCTGGCCGTGGGTGAACCGCCGACCCGCCGCGGTTATCCGCCGTCGTTTTTTGCCACCTTGCCCAAGTTGCTCGAGCGCGCCGGCCCGGGCCCTGCCGGCAGCATCACCGCGCTGTACACCGTGCTCACCGAAGGCGACGCCGCCAGCGATCCGGTGGCGGAGGAAGCGCGTTCGATCCTCGACGGGCATATCGCCCTCAGCGCCGAACTGGCGCAGCGCAACTATTTCCCGGCGGTGGACGTGCTGCGCAGCCGCAGCCGCTTGATGGAGCAGGTCGCCGGTGATGAACACAAGCGCCTGGCGATGCGCATCCGTGAATTGATGGCGCGCTACGGCGAGATCGAAATGCTGATCCGCGTCGGCGAGTACTCCGCCGGCAGCGACCCGCTGGCCGACGAAGCGATCACCCGCCATGGGGCAATTGAAGCCTTCCTGCGCCAGAGCGCCGACGAACCCAGCAGCCCCGAACACACCTTGATCCGCATGCGCCAGGTGCTGGCATGAGCCCGAAAGCGCAGCGAGCTCCAGTGTGGGAGCTGTCGAGCTTCAGCGAGGCTGCGATGGCGTCAGCACAGCCAACATCAATGTTGCCTGACCCACCGCTTTCGCAGCCTCGCCGGGGCTCGACAGCTCCCACATTCGATCTTCATGCACTCAGTGAGTGCGCTGTTGGTATGACGATGGAGAAAAGAACCGATGAAGACTGAACAACTGCGCACCCTGCAAACCCTGCGGGTGCTGCGCGAACAGCGGGCGGCGAGCCAGTTGGCGGCGCAACAGCAACGCTGCGCGCAAACCCGCGGCGCTTTGACCGACGCCAAGGAACAACTGCGCCTGCACCGTGAGGCCGTTGCCCATGAAGCCGGCGAGATTTACGCCTCGCTGACCGAAGGCCTGTCGGTGGCCAGTTGGCAGGCCGCCCAGGATCGCCTGCGGGGCTTGGCCGACGATGAGCAGGTGCTTGAAGGCGACGTCAGCCACGTGTCCAGTACCCTGCAAACCCAGGAGCGCGAGCGTGAGCTGTTTCGCCAGGAGCGCCTGAGCCGCCAGCGCCAGTCCGATGCCTGGCAAAGCCTGCTGGACGGGCGTGAAAGCAGCGAACGGGTGGCCGGCGAGCTGCGTGAAGAACAAGGACTCGGCACATGATCGTGGCCCTTGCCGACCCGTTGGCGCCCTGGCTTGAGCACTACGACCCGGCGCTGCTCACGCTGCATAACCAATTGCACCGCCGGCGGCATGCGTGGCAGGGCCGCTGCGCCGGGCAGGATCTGAGCGTCGCCTGGGCCGCCGATCCCCAGCCGCTGAAAACACCCCGGGATGTGTTGCTGTTGCTCGGCCAGTCACCGGTGCGCTTGCGACTCTCGGCTGCCGCCCTGGAACAAGTACTGGTGCCGCTGGCGTTGCAGTTCGACGCGCAAGTGCTGCCGGCATTACCGCGTTCGCTGCTGCTGGAACTGGCCGTGCTGGACCTGATCGAGCGCCTCGAACCGTTGCTCGGCCACCCCGTGCAACTGCTTGAAACCAGTGACGACCTGCGGCCTTATGCAGTGCATCTGGCACTGACATTGACCTTCGGCAACAACCCGCCAATGGCCGCCCAACTGGACTTGAGTGAAAGCGCTGCAGTGCTGGTGGGCCAGTTGCTGGACCAGCACGGCCAGATCGACGCCGACCCGTTGCCGGCGTTGCGCCACACGCTGTCAGTAGTGGCCGGGCGGCAATGGTTGAGCCTCGGCGAGCTGCGCAGCCTGCAGCCCGGCGATGTGCTGATGCTCGAACCTGGCAGCGGCTGGCTGCTGGACCTTGAGGGCCGCCTGCAAGCCCGCTGCCAGCGCGACGGCTCGTCGCTGCAGGTGCAGGAACCTCTGAACACGCCCCTTTTGGACATGGAGAACACAATGACTGACGTCGATGCCGCCGCGGCCCTGGACGATTTGCCCCTCAAGCTGGTGTGCCAGGTCGGCAGCCTGGAACTGACCCTGGCGCAACTGCGGGAACTGGGGGCGGGCAGCCTGCTGCAACTGAATACGCCGACCGTGGATGGCGTCGACCTGATGGTCAACGGCCGTCGCGTCGGCCAGGGCCAACTGGTGAAAATCGGTGACGGCCTGGGCGTGCGCCTGCTGAGTTTCGCCACCCCATGACCGGTTATCAGCCGAACCTGATCGAGATCATCCTGGTGGTTGCCACCATCGGGTTGATCCCGTTGGCGGTGGTGACCCTCACCGGCTTCATGAAAATCTCGGTGGTGCTGTTCCTGATCCGCAACGCCCTGGGCGTGCAGCAGACGCCGCCGAACCTGGTGCTGTACGGCATCGCGCTGATTCTCTCGGTGTACGTCACCACGCCGTTGATTGGCGACATGTACCGCCAGGTAGAGGGCCGCGACCTGAATATCGAGCACGTCGAGCAACTCAAGGACCTCGGCGACGCCCTGCGCCCGCCGCTACAGGCGCACCTGGCACGGTTTGCCAACGAATCCGAGCGCGGCTTTTTTGTGCAGGCCACCGAGACCATCTGGTCGCCGGAAGCCCGTGCCGACCTGCGGGATGATGACCTCGTGGTGCTGATCCCGGCGTTTGTCAGTTCGGAGCTGACCCGGGCCTTCGAGATCGGGTTCCTGCTGTACATCCCGTTCCTGGTGGTGGACTTGCTGGTGTCCAACGTGTTGATGGCGATGGGCATGTCGATGGTCTCGCCGAACCTGATTTCGATCCCGCTGAAAATCTTCCTGTTCGTGTCATTGAGCGGCTGGTCGCGCCTGATGCACGGTTTGATTCTGAGTTACGGCTGAGGCACGACCCATGGGCCAGGACGTTTTCCTGTCATTGATGAAACAGGCACTGATGACCGTGCTGATGCTCTCCGCGCCTGCGCTGGGGGTGGCGATCATCGTGGGTTTGAGCGTGGGCCTGTTCCAGGCGCTGACCCAGATCCAGGACCAGACCCTGCCCCAGGTGGTGAAGCTGGTGGCGGTATTGTTGACTATCGTGTTTCTCGGCCCGGTGCTGGCCGGGCAAGTGGCGGAACTCGGCAGCCAGGTGCTGGACAATTTTCCCTTGTGGACGCGCTGACCGCCCATGGATGCCAGCCTTACCGCACAGTTTCTCGAAGTCGCCTACCCGGTGATCAGCTCGGCCTCGCTGGCGGCCTGCCGGGCCATGGGCGTGGTGGTGATCACCCCGGCGTTCAACCGCCTCGGGCTCACCGGAATGATTCGCGGCTGCGTGGCCGTGGCGATTTCGATCCCGATGTTCATGCCGGTGTTCGACGCCATGACCTCGATGCCCAACCACGGCAGCCTGTTTATCGCCGGGTTGCTGATCAAGGAATTCCTGATCGGCATCCTGATCGGCCTGTTGTTCGGCATTCCGTTCTGGGCGGCGGAAGTGGCGGGGGAGTTGATCGACCTGCAGCGCGGTTCGACCATGGCGCAACTGGTGGACCCGTTGTCCACCGGGGAGTCGAGTGTGATGTCCACCTTGCTGACGGTGATGTTGATCACGCTGTTCTTCATGTCCGGCGGTTTTATCCTGATGGTCGACGGTTATTACCACAGCTACCAGCTGTGGCCGGTGACCGCGTTTACCCCGGTGTTTGCCAGCTCGGCGTTGCTGGCGGTGCTGTCGATTCTCGACCAGATCATGCGCGTCGGAGTGCTGATGGTGTCGCCGCTGATCATCTCGCTGCTGGTCACTGATTTGATGCTGGCGTACCTGTCGCGGATGGCGCCGAACCTGCATATTTTCGACCTGTCGTTACCGGTGAAAAACCTGTTTTTCTCGATCCTGATGGTGATCTATATCGGCTTCCTGATTCCGTTGATGCTGGACCAGTTGGCGGAATTTCGCGGCACGGTGGAGCTGCTGAAAACCCTCGCGGGCATGGAGTAGCGCATGGGCGATACCAGCGAAGAGAAGTCCCAGCCGGCCACGGATAAAAAACTCAAGGACGCGCGAAAGAAAGGCCAGGTCGCCAAGAGCCAGGACTTGGTCTCGGGCATGGTCATCCTGTTCTGCACCCTGTGCATTTCCATCCTCGCGCCCCGGGCCCAGGCCCAGGTCACGGCGCTGATCGACCTGACTGCGCAGATCTACATCGAACCCTTCGCCACGGTTTGGCCACGGGTGCTGGACCATGCCGAGCAACTGGTGATCGGCATTACCCTGCCGGTGATGGCGGTGACCACCGGGGTGGTGATCCTGACCAATATCATCACCATGCGTGGCTTTGTGTTTTCCGTGGAGCCGATCAAGCCGGAGTTCAAGCGTATCAACCCGGCGGAAGGCTTCAAGAAGCTGTTTGCCCTGCGCAACTTTGTGGAGTTCATCAAGGGCCTGATCAAGGTGCATGTGCTGGCTGTGGCGTTCTACGTGGTGGGGCGGCATGCGTTGCAGGCGTTGATGGAGTCGTCGCGGTGTGGCGCGGGGTGTATCGAGTCGACGTTTTTCCTGGTGCTCAAGCCGCTGGTGTTTACCGTACTCGCGGCCTTCATCCTGGTGGGCGGGGTGGATGTGTTGATGCAACGCTGGCTGTTCGGCCGCGACATGAAAATGACCCGCAGCGAGACCAAGCGCGAGCGCAAGGACATTGACGGCGACCCGTTGATCAAGAGCGAACGGCGACGCCAGCGCCAGGAGATGCAGGCGCTGGCCACCAAGCTGGGGTTGGGCCGGGCGTCGATGATGATCGGCACCACCGATGGCTGGGTGATAGGCGTGCGTTATGTGCGTGGTGAAACGCCGGTGCCGGTGGTGGTGTGCC
This sequence comes from Pseudomonas sp. IPO3774, assembly GCF_013386835.1. Classification (NCBI taxonomy): domain Bacteria; kingdom Pseudomonadati; phylum Pseudomonadota; class Gammaproteobacteria; order Pseudomonadales; family Pseudomonadaceae; genus Pseudomonas; species Pseudomonas sp. IPO3774. Next base: position 37,313 of record NZ_JACAQY010000069.1, on the reverse strand, counting down.
GCGCTTCGCCGGAGGAAGCGTTGGGGATGTTGCAGGAGGCGTTTGATTTAGGGATACCGCAAGCGCCGGACAAGGGCTTGGCGGAAGCGATTGCGCGCAAGACGGTGCCGGGGGATCCGGTGCCGGATGCTTCGTTCCAGGCGGTGGCGGACTGGTTGGTGGCGGCGCGGTTGATCTGACGATCTTGAGCCGAACACCGATCAAAATGTGGGAGCGGGCTTGCTCGCGAAGGCGGTGGGTCAGTCAACATTTTCAGTGACTGACACACCGCCTTCGCGAGCAAGCCCGCTCCCACATGGGTTCTGCCGGGTGTCAGGAAGTTCAGTTATGGCTTGTCCACATCATGGTACTCACCCCCATACCCATCCCCCACCCGCCAGATAATGTCGTGGTTCTCATTGGTCCATTCCGACGGTTTCAGCGAGTACTTGTAGTCCTCTGAGTTACGGTTATTCCCGTCCCCGATAAAGTCCGGGTGGTCCCGCCGATGGTCGCCCCCGCGGATACTCGACCGCGCATCCCACTCTTCCTTGCGGAAATCAAAAATGCTCTGGTCCTGCGGCGCATCCCGCTGGCCCCAGTCGGAGAGGTAGGTCTGCAACCACACGTATGCTTCATCCCCGTTGGGCTTGAGCAGCCCGTCCTGCTTGAAGTCCTGGATCTGGTCCCAGTTCTGCATCGAGATCTTGTGCAGCTTGTGGGACTGCACCGTGCTCAAGATCGCCCCGACAAACGACAACGCGCCGGAGATCAAGAAACCCACCGGTCCCAGGAACGGAATGATCCGCCCGGTCACCCCCAGCGTGCCCAGCACGCCGCCGGCCGCGCCCACCAGGCTGCTGACACCACCGGCCATCGACAGTGAGCCCGAGGCGATTTTCACCGGGTCTTTCTCGCGCACACCATCACGCAAGGTAAACGCCGCCTGCACCACACTGATCACGCCGCCTGCCACGTCGGTGGCCATGCCGATCACCTTGATCGCGCTGCTGGCGAACTTCGCGCCAAACCCGGCCCCGGCCACGCCGCCGCGGCTGGCGATGCCTTTTTCAATGCCCTCCTGGATCTTCGCCGCACCTTCGTCGCTCCAGCCGCCGCTGTTGAGGGCCTTGCCCACGTCCTTGCCGTCGTCCATGGCCTGGTCGACGATGTCGAAGTACTTCTTCTGCACCGCCTCGGCGTCCTTGGGCAGCGCGTGGTACCCCTCGCCGGGCTTGGCCCACAGGTCGGGCAGGGAACGGTCGAAGCCCATCAGCTTGTAGGCGTTGGTGCCGCGCAACTTGTCGTAGACCTTCAAGCCCAGCGTGGCGAAGTGCGAGCCGGTGCCAAGGAAGCCAAGGAAGTCGTTGGCGATGCCCAGGCGTTTCATCGGCGTATCCGCCAGCTTGCCGCCTTGTCCGGCGAGTTGGTAGACGATACGGCCCATGCCGATCGCGCCGCCCACTGAGCCGAGTACGCCGTTGTCCTTGAGGAAGTTGAGGTTCTTCACGAACGAACTGCGGTTCTCTTCGCTGAGGCCCGGCATGATCTCCTTGCTCACGGCCTTGTCGATGTCGCTGAAGCTGATCACGCCGTTTTTCTGCCAGGTGTCGCCGAGGGAAATCATCGCCTTGCCGAAATCGGCGGCGGCGTTTTTGTCCTTGAGCAGTTGGTCGACGAACTTCGAATACACACCCAGCGCCTGGCGCGGCAGGCCGTCGGCACTGCCCTTGAGCATCGACAGGATTGCCATGGTGTTGTCGGTGGTGGCCAGGGCGGTGTTGTCGTCGGAGATCTTGGTGGGATCGTCCATCAGCTTTTCAACGGCATCGGTGTAGCCGTCGATCTGCAGGTTTTGCAGGAAGTTGTCGGCCTTGGCCGGGTCGATATCGGCCAGGGCGGTGTAGGCGGTCTGGATTTCCTGGGTGGCCAGTTCGGTCTTGCCGCTGTCCTGCAGGGACTTGATGTACTGGGTGAAGTTCTCCGAGGAGGTGCTGTCGATCAGGCGCTGCCTGGTCTCATCGACCTTCGCCTGGCCGCCGTCGACCTTGCCCAGGGCTGCGTCGTGGTTGGCCTTGATGTCGTGCTGGATGGTCGAGTCGCCGAGCAGGTCGTTGATGGTCTGGTCGATGGCCTTGGTGTCGAAGATGTTGTCGCGTACGTCCCGCGAGGTCACGTCGATGGGCGTGGTGGCGATGCCCTGGTTGCCGAAGCCGTGCTCGGGAATGATCGACATGCCGTTGTCGGCCATGCTCCTGGCTTCCACCGCCCGCAGGAACTTGGCGCGCGGGTCGTCCTTGCCGATGCTGCCGTCCTTGACCCCGGCGCGGTAGCTGTCCACCAGGGTCTTCATCGACAGGTCCTGCACCGACAGCGGGTTGCCGCCTTCATCTTTTTCGGTGGTGGTGAGGTTGTCGACGGAGACGTCCTTGAGGGGCGGCAGGCCGTTGTCGGTGCGCAGCTTGTCGACGTCGGTGGTTTGCGCGGCGATGTCGCTGCGGTAGCTGGAAATCTGCTCGAACATCTGTGGATTGCTGTCTTGCGACACCACGATTTTCTCTTCGCTGCCCCCCGGCTTGTGCTGGGTGAAGGCGATCAGGCCCGGGCCATAATCACCGGCGCCGCCGACGCTCATGATGTCTTCGGTGGAGGCCAGGTAAGCGTCCGGGGCGGCGAGGGTGTAGCCGTCGCCCTTGGCCTTTTCGATGCCGGCCAGGGTTTGGCCCTTGCTGGTGTAGGCGGCGAAGGCTTCGGGGGTGATGTCCTTGGACACCACCAGCAGTTTACCGTCGGCCTGGTTGACCACCAGGATGCCGTCCATGGGCGCGTCGACCTTGCTGATGTCGCCCAGCTTCAGGCTGGCCTCGTCCTTGCGCAGCAGTTCCTGGCCGGGCAGGGACTGGGCGTTCTTGATGTAGTCGAAGGCCTGCGAGCCTTCGCTGGCGTGCACGGCGTGGAGGAAGTTGTAGAAGGTGCCGGCCGCGTTGGGGTTGGGGTTGCTGAGGTCGGCGCCGGGCTGCGGCAGGTCGGCTTCGGACTTGCTGACCGCGTACTTGTGGCCCTGGTGTTCGAACAGGATCACTCCGGCGCTGCTGTCTTCGGACACCACTTTCAACTGGCTGAAATCGAGGTCGCCCGGCAGGCTGGTGACTTCTTCATAACCTTTGGATTTGCCGTCATTGAGGGCTTCCTTGGTCACCCCGGCCTGGGTGTAGGTGCTGAACGCCTGGGGCGTGAGCAATTCGGAAATGACCAGAGTCTTGCCGTTTTCAAGGCTGACCTTGAGGATGCCGTCTTCAGCCTTGTCCACGGATTTGATGTTGGCCAGGCGCACGCCGTCGCCGTCTTCGCGCAGCAGTTGCTGGTCGGGGTTCTTCAGGCTTTCGACGATGGCCTTGCCGGCCGGGGTGCCCTGGGTTTCGGCCAGGGTCTGGAGGAAGGTGTACAGCGGGGTACCTTCGTCGGGCCCGCCCTGGTTGACCGGGGCTACGGCATGGCCGAAGCGCAGGTTCTTCAATACGTCGAAGCCGTCCTGGGCGTTGGCCGCACCCTCGGCGCTGATCTTGTATTTGGCGCCGTCCTGTTCGAAGTAGATCACCCCGGCGTCCTTGTCTTCGGAAATGACCTTGAGCTTGTCGATGTCGAGTTTGGCCGGGAGGGCGGTGACTTCCTTGTAGTCCTCGGGCTTGACGGTTTTGTCGCCCGGCCCGGTGCTGGCAAGGATCTTGGCTTTGTTCAGGACGGCGTCGAAAACCCGCTCGGGAGCGTTGGGTTGATCGACGCGGGGCGACGCGGATTTTTCGGGGCGGGTGATCATCGGTTCAGTCCATGTGAGGGGCGCACGAGGACTCGATAGTAGGGGCTGCAAGCGAGTGAAAACGGGTTCGTTGGCAACAAGTCACAAGCTTTCACAGGTGTGAAATTCACGTCCCGGGGTAGCGCGTCTCCATCACGACGGACAATGCATCCGGACGCCAGAATTCCTGGTCAAACTCCACCGGCTGGTCATCCTCGCCGAAGTTCAAGCGTTCCAGATACACGCTGGTGGAACCGGTGGACAATTGCAGCAACTCGGCCTGTTCTTCATTCACCGTGCCAATGTGCATCTCCAGCTCACACCGCGACAGCACCCGGGAAAACCGCTCCCGCAGCAGTTGGGTCAGCGAGGTATTCAAGTCGGCGTCCAGCAGCCCAGGGCACCAGCTGGCCAGCAGCGCGTTGAACTCCAGCAACACCGGCCGCCGGTCGATCCAGCGCCGCCGTTGCAGGAAAAACATCGGCTCATCCGCCGACGCGAGACCCATCCGCCTGGCCAGCCAGTCGCCCGCGGGGCGCAGCTCTGCGTGCAGGCATTCGGTGCGCGGCGTACGGCCTTGGGCACTTACGTAATCCATGAAGCCGCTGATGCGTGTTGGGTCATAGCGGATGCGCCGGGGGCTGACAAACCAGCCGCGACGGTTTTCCCGGTACACCAGGCCCTCGGCTTCCAGTTGCTGCAAGGCCTGGCGCAAGGTGACCCGGGTGCAGCCGAAGCGCTCGATCATCTCCCGTTCGGACGGGAATTTCTCATCCGCCTGCGGCACACCCGCCGCGATATCGTGGGCGATCTGTTCGCGAATGCGCTGGTAGTGCGGTGAAATCGGGTCGAAAGGCATCCTGGGGTTCCGTGTGCAGGCCGGGCGTGGGCGTGACTCTACCGTTCCTGTTGGCGCAGGTCACGCTGCCACGACACCAACCCATACGCCGCCAGCACCACAAACCCGGCATACAGCGCAGCGGTCAGTTGCAGGTCCTTGTACACAAAAAGGCCCACGTAGACCGTATCCAGCACGATCCACAGCCACCAGCTCACCACATACTTGCGCGCCGCCCACAGGCTGGCCACCAGGCTGAAAGCGGTGAGCAGCGAGTCGAGCCACGGCAGTGCGGCATCGGTGAAGTGGTGCATGGCGGCGCCCAGCAGCAGCGCGCCGATCACCCCGGCGAGCAGGTGCCGCCATGCTTCCTGGACCGGCAGCCGTTCCACCCGCACCTTGCCCGCGTCGATGCGCCCGGTGCTCCAGCGCCACCAGCCGTAGCCCTGCAACACAGCGAAGACCAGTTGCAGGAGCATGTCGGAATACAGCTTCACGTCGAAGAAGATCCAGCCGTACAGCAACACCGCGACCACGCTGACCGGCCAGCACCAGCGCACCCGTCGGGCGGTGAGCCACACCCCGGCAATATTGAAGATCACAGCGACTATTTCCAGCGGCGTCATACGGTCCCCTCAGGGTCAGTTTTGCAGGTGCAGCGCCTGTTGCTTGAGCTGGCGCTTGCGTTCAAAGGGCAGTTTTTCCTGGTCGCCATACGGCGCGCTGTACCAGTTGCCGTAAGTCGGGTTGGGCAGCACGAACCAGCGCTGGCCGAGCCAGCCCAGGTAGGGTTCGGCGGCCTTGCGCTGGGCGTCCAGGGTGTTGTGTTCGGCCTGCACGAAATCCCCCAGGGAATCACCCGCCAGGATCAGCACGCGGGCGTGTTGGGCGACCCATTGGCGTCGGCAGTTCTTGCCGTAGCCGGCGTGTTCGCAGCCGCCAATGGGCGTGCCGGCAGCCAGTACCTGCTGCTCGCTGTCCACCGGAAAGCCCCGCAGGCGCAGGTTGTTGACGGTGGCCTGGACCTGGCTTTGCTCGCGGTTGGTGATGTAGTACACCGTGATGCCTTTGTGTTTGGCGGCCTGCAGGAACGTCACGGCGCCCGGCAGCGCCTGGGCCTTGGCCTGGTCGACCCAGGTGTTCCAGCGGTCGTAGGAGTAGACCTGGTTGTTGACGACGTCCCGGGCATTCAGCGGGATGTTGTCGAGCACGGTCTCGTCGATGTCGACGATCACCGCTGGCGGCAGCCCGGCCAGATTGCGCGGTGGCAAGGGCAGGGCGTCCCAGTCCGGGGTCTTGAGGGCCACGTCCAGTTGGCGAGTGGCGTTGGCGAACACCTGGCGGTAGATCAGCTCGTGCTCGATGGAGGTCTGGGTCCACAGCACCGCATCCAGCTGGTCGTTGGCGGGCGGTTGCTGCTGGCAGCCGACGAGGGCGGTGGAGAGCAGGCACACACTGGCAAAAATCAGATTACGCATGAACAGTCAGCCTCAAAAATTGACGGTGGCGGATAACCGCGCGGTGCGTGGCGCGCCCAGGAACAGGTAGCCATCGCCCGCCGATTCACCCACATCGCGCCAGTAGCGTTTGTCGAACAGGTTGTCGACGGTCAGGCGCAGCACAGTATCGTAATCACCGACTTTGGTGCTGTAGCGTCCGCCGACATCGAACACCGCATAGTCGTCGACCTTCACGCTGGCCTCGCGGTTCGCGTACTTGCTGCCGCTGTATTGCACGCCGCCGAGCAGGGCCAGGCCCTTGATCCCGGGAATGCTGTAGTCGCCGTGCAGGCTGGCGCGCAGCTTGGGTACGTTGATCGCCTGGTGGCCGTCGTAGTCGTCGGTGCCGCTGCCGCTCACCCGGGCGCGAATCGCCGCCACGCTGGCCGACACTTGCAGGTTATCGGTCACTCGGCCGTTGGCAGAGAGTTCCAGACCCACGTTCTTCTGCTTGCCTTGCTGCACAAAGGTGAGGGTGCCGTCATCGTTGGGCCGGTTGTATTGCAGGTCCTGGGTGATCTGGAACAGCGCGGCGGTCAGGCTCAGGCGCTGGAAGTCACGCTTGATCCCCACTTCCAGCTGGCGCGAGGTGGTCGGCGGCAATACCTCATCGGCGTTGCTGCTGAACCATGCCGCGGTGCCGCCCAGGGACAGGCCCTTGCTGTAGCTGGCGTACAGGGTGGTGTCCGGGCGCGGCTTGTAGATCAGCGCCACCTGGGGCAGGAATACGCTGCGCTGGGTATGGCGGGTGGTGTCGCCGGCCTGGTCGTAGGTTTCTTCGTCGAGGCGCACCTGGCGCCCGCCGAGAATGGTTTGCCACTGCTCGTTGAAGCTGATGCGGTCGCTGGCGAACAGCCCGTATTGGCGGCTGTCCAGGCGCCGGTAGGTATGGCCCAGCGGCCCCTCGTAGGGGTCAAGTACCGGCGGCTTTTCGTAGATATTGCCCTCGCCGATGTATTCGTTGACTGATTCACGCCGGTCCACCAGGCGGCGGAAGGCAGTGGTGCCGAAGGTCAGGTCATGCTTGAGAAAACCGGTGTCGAACTGGCCGTTGAGGGCGGCCTGGGCTTCTTCGTTGCTGCGGGTGTCATCGGGGCTGCGGTAGTCCGAGATGTCGTAGTCGCCCTCGGCGCTGAAGTGGTTGGGCACTGCGGTGTTGGCGCAACTGGCGGCGCCGTAGCAACCCCAGGCGAAGGTGCTGTAGTCGTCGATCACCACGCGGCTGCGGGAGGCGCTGAAGCTGGCTTTCCAGGCCTCGTTGAAGCGGTATTCGAACAGGCCGTCGAGGTTCAGCGACTTGATGCCCACCGGGTTCGACCAGCTCTGGTAGCCCAGCAGATCCCGTGGCGACACGTTGTGGGGCACGGTGGTGCCGCCGAGCAATTGGTATCCGGGCACCGAGCGTTGCTCGCGGTTCTGGTATTCGGCGTTCAGTTGCAGCAGGGCGTTGGGGCTGATGTTCCAGTCGAGGGCCAGGGAGGCAAAATCCCGCTGGCCGTCGGCGTGGTCGACGTAGGAACGGATGTCTTCGTGGGCCAGGTTGACCCGCACCCCCACCTGCTGCTCGGCACCGAGCCAGCCGCCGACGTCGGTGGCCAGGTAGCGCTCGCCGTGTTCGTTGGTGGAGACAGTCACCGAGCGCACGTTCTCCGGGCGCTTGCTTACGTAGTTGATCAAGCCGCCGGGTTCGGACACGCCGCTTTGCAGCCCGGACAGGCCCTTGAGCACTTCCACTTGCTGCTTGTTTTCCAGTGCGACGTTCTGTTCGCCAGTGATGGTGCGACCGTTGATCTTGTAGCTGCTGGCCGGGTTCAACGAGAAACCGCGCACCACGAAATTCTCGTAGTAACCCACCGGCGCATAGCTGTCGCCGACCGAGGCGTCATTCTTCAATACTTCACTGAGCAGGCGGGCTTGCTGGTCTTTCAGGCGAGCCTCGGTGATCACCGCCACCGAGGCCGGGGTGTCCAGCAGCGGGGCGTTATCGAAGCCGGCGACAGCGGCCTTTTTCGCCTGGTAGTCGGTGGCCTGTTCACCGACTACGGTGACGGTGTCCAGGGTCGCGTCCTGGGCGTGGGCGGCCGTGGCGGCGAGGGTGATGCTCAGGGCGAGCAGGGTGTGACGGTACGGTGTTGCCATAAAAGGAGCGCTCCAAGGGCCTGCCCGCTGGCGCCTCGCGCTTTATTGGGCGCAAAGGGGCCCAGCGCTGCGCAACGGACGGGTTGCCAGTACGAAATTAAAAAGCCGGGGTCGCCGCAAAGGGCGTCAGGCCGGAGCTGCTCCGGTAGTCATTGGTAAGCGTGCGTCGGCGGCCCATTCCTGCAGCGAGCCGTCGTAGAGTGCGAGGTCCTGGCGACCCAGCAGGGTCAGGGCCAGGGCGTTGGCCGCCGCGGAAATTCCGCCGCCGCAGTACAGAATCAATGGACCGTCGCTGTGCAGCAGCGTGGGTCCGATAGCCACGGCCAGGGCGTCCTTGGGCAGGTAGCGACCCTGTGCATCAAACAGCGTGCGTGCCGGCAGGTTGTGGCTGCCGGGAATGTGCCCGCGCCGGGCGTAGCGGGTGGCTGCGGTGCCGTCGAACAAGGCGCTGCCCAACGCGCAGACGAGTACGCCGGGTGCTTGTCCTGCGGCCACCGCCTCAACGCCTGCGCGGTCGATCCACAGTGGTGCGTAGGTGCTGATTGGCCAGGGTTCGACGACGGGTGTGTTCGCAGGCTGCCCGCTGTGCTGCGGTAACCCCGCCCGTTGCCAGGCGTTGAAACCACCGTCCAGCACGCCGGCGTGAATGCCCAGCCCGCGCAGCATCCACCACAGGCGTGCGGCCCAGAAACCGTCGGCGCGATCGTAGATCACCACGTTGCTGTCGGCGCCTGCACCCAGATTCGCCAGTGCCTGAATCAGGGCTTGTGGTGTTGGCAGGGCGAAGCTGTAGCTCGCTTGAACGTCGGCCAGATCGGTCAGCAAGTCGGCATGCCGTGCGCCGGGGATATGTGCGTGCAGCCAACCGGCATGACCGCTGGCGACCCGGTAATCACCGTCAAAACGCGGGGACGGCAGGACGACGGTGGCGTCCAGTATCACCAGCCCGGGCTCCCCGAGGTGGGCATGCAGCCAATCGGTATCGACCAGGATACTCATACGGATTTTCGCCGCAGGTGGTTGAGCAATCGTTGCCCCTGGGCACCGGCAAACCACTGCAGATGGCCCAGCAGGTAGGCGTGATAGGCCACGTCGGCACTGTGGGTGGAACCCACTACGCCTTGGTAGTACGCGATTTCGGACAGGGCAAAATCCACATGCACCAACGGCAGCAGGGCGCTCAGGGTGAGCAGGTCCTGGGCGCTCAATGGCCGGCCCCGGTGATAGCCGGTGAGCAATGCGTCGACGCTGTCGAGGTCCGCTGCTGCCAGGCCACCGCTGTCCAGGTCCAGCCAGGGCACGGTGTTGCGTTCGATGGCGGTCGCCAGGTCGTAGAGGGCGAAGGTGCGGTCGGCGAGGCCGAAGTCCAGCACGCTGGCGACGTTGCCGTCTGCATGCCACAGCAGGTTCGAGGCGTGCCAGTCGTTATGGGTCCAGAGCGCCGGTTGTTGGTGCAGCAAGGGTTGCAGGGGCGCGTGCCAGGGCAACAGCAGCTCGGTCAGCCGTGCGTGCCAATCCTTGTCGGCGAGGTACTCGGTCAGCGCCGGGGTATTGGCGATCGCGGTCAGTGGCGCGGGTTGTTCGATCACCCGGGCGTTGGCCAGCAGCACTTCTGTTTGACGGCGGGGTGCGCTGTAGTGCTCGGCTGCCAGGTGCAATCGAGCCAGCGCCACACCCGCCGCCTGCGCATGTTGAGTGCTTTGGAAGGGCGACCACGACAGCGCATCGCGGTACAGGTCAAGGCCCTCGGCGACATGGTGAATCTCGTAGGTCCATTCACCTTGCGTCGTGGCCGTTGCACCGTGGCGGTTCGGCACCACTGCGGCAACCGGTGCGCCGTGGCGATGCAGGTGGGCGATCAGGCGGTGTTCTTCTTCCAGCCATGCGGCTTGGCGCACGTGTCGGTGATGCCGTTTGACGAACAGGGTGGCGCCGCCGGTATTGATCAGCCCGGCAGCGGAGAACGGTCGCGGGCTGTGCCAATGCAAACTGCGCAGTTGACCCAGTTGCGGGTACTCGTGCAGCAACTGTTGGATATCTGCTTCGTGCAGCGCTGGCCAGTCGGCAGCTACCGGATCAAGCCCCAGGCCATGGGCGGTGCGTTGTGGATTCATGCCGTCGCCCCGGGCAGATAGGCGTTGCTGGTTGCCCCTTGCCACACCTGTGGATTGTCGAGCACCGCGTGCTCGTGCAGCCACTCGGCATAAGGTTTCAGCAGCGCCTGGCGTTGCTCGCCCCAACGACCGTCATGCAGCCAGGTCGGAGCGATTTTGTGCAGGGATGCGCTGAGCAATTCCGCCGGGAAATACGGTGTGGTGTGCTCATAGGCCGCCAGCGCGATGGCTGGCTCTTCGGCCACGGCGAGATAGCCACGGGCAGTGGCCGCGAGGAAATCACGCACCAACCCGGGCTGCTCGGCGAGGGTTCGTTCGTGGGCGCCCAACAGGTAGCTGTGATACGCCGGTGCGCCAATCTGATCCACCGGCAACACCACCCGGCGTTCTGCTTCGATGGGGCTGTGCATCAACGCTTCCCAGGCCCAGTAGCCGCCGAAACTGGCATCGGCGATGCCTTCGGCCAACTGTTCGGGCCGCAACTCACGTACGCCGCTGTCCACCAGGATCACGCCATCAGGGTCGCCACCGTCGTTGCTCACCAGGTGACGCACCATCGCCAAACCCCGTGGCGTGGGATTGAGCGCCAGGCGCTTGCCCACCAGGTCTCGTGGGCGGCGGATGCCGGAGTCGGTCAGGGTTTGAATCGACTCAAGGCCCGCATGATTGATCGCCGCGATGCCTTGCAGGGCTTGCCCCTGGTCGCGCCGGACCAGCAGGCGGTTGCTGGGGAAAATGCCGAAGTCCGCCGCGCCGGTCAGCAGGTGCTCAAGGGTGTCGCCACGGTAGGGGTCGTGCACCACCAACTCCACATCCAGGCCCAGCTCGGCGTACCAGCCGCGTTCCCGCGCCAGGTACAAACCCGCCGAATTCGGCCAGGGATGAAAGTACTCCAGCATTACCTTTACCGACACCATCGCTTGCTTCTCCAGCCTGCAGTCTTTTGATGGGGGCGATTTATAAGGGAGCAATCTGGTATATACCAATATCGTTTATTGCTATGGATATAACCGGGACCAAAAAAAACCGCGGCCCAAGCCGCGGTTTTTTACTCATCGCCTGGGTCAATCGGCAACGATGGCGTACGTTTCGATTTCGACTTTCTGCCAGGGGCGCAGCATCGAATCCACCTGAATCAGGCTGCTGGCCGGGCGAATGGCGTCGAACACCTCGCTGTGTGCCTTGGCGACGGAGGCGGCATCGTTGATATCCCGCAGGTAGACCACGGTGCGCACTACGTCTTCAGGGCCCATGCCCGCCTCGGCCAACACCTTGTTGACGGTGACGAGAATGGCCTGGGCCTGTTCGTAAGCATTGCTGTGTTCGTAATCGGGTGAGGCGCAGGTGCCGGAGATGTGCAGGTGGTTGCCAACGCGAACGGCGCGGGAATAACCGAACACGTTTTCGTACTGACCGCCCGAGGAAATAGTTTGCCGCGCTGTGGTTTTACTGGTCATGGTGGTTCTCATGTTGGGAGGGGTTTACCGGTGGAGTCCTTGACGAACAGGATCGAAATCAGGCCGACCACGGCACCGCCGATCAGGTACCAGGCGGGAATCATCTGGTTGCCGGTGATCGATATCAGCCAGGTATTGATCAGCGGGGCCGTGCCTCCGAACAGCGAGACCGCGACGTTGTAGCTCAAGGCGAGGGCGCTGTAGCGCACGCGGGCCTTGAACAGCGAAGTCATGGTGGCCGGCATCGCTCCTTCAAAAAACAACTGGGCGAGGGTCAGGATCAGCAGGGCGGCCAGCAGCAACCCGACACTCTGGGTATGCAGCAGCATGAAGCAGGGGAACGCCATGACGATCAGCAGCACGCAGCCGGTAATGATCATCCGGTTCCGGCCCAGTCGGTCGGCCAGCAAGCCTGAAACCGGGATCAACACCAGCATGAACAGCGTCGCGGCCATCCCCAGGTTCCTGGCGAACGTATTGCTGTACCCGAGTACGTTTTCCAGATAACCCGGGATGTACCCGAGGATGATGTAGTAGGTCACGTTGAACACGGTGACCAGGCCCATGCATTGCAGGATTTTCGGCCATTCGTTGACCAGTAAGCTGAACAGGCTGGGTTCGGCGCCCGTCGCCTTTCGCAGTTTTTCGTTGGCCTGGATTTCCTTGAACACTGGTGTTTCTTCCAGGCCAAGGCGCAGGTAGAGGGCGATCAGGCCGAGCAGGCCGCCAATCGCAAAGGGCACGCGCCAGCCCCAGTCCTGCATGGCTTGTTCGCCCAGGCCCAGGGTAAACAGGCTGACCACTGCACCGCCCAGCAGGAACCCGGAGATATTGCCGAATTCCAGCCAACTGGTGAAAAAGCTGCGTCGCTCGTCCGGCGAATGCTCGGCGATGAACGTGCAGGAGCCGCCGTACTCGCCACCCGCCGACAGGCCCTGGAGCAGACGCATGAGAATCAACAGGACGGGCGCAAACAGGCCGATGCTCGCGTAACTCGGGATCAAGGCAATGGCGAAGGTTGCGACGGCCATCAGCGTGATGCTCAGCGACAGCGCCGTGCGCCGGCCAAACTTGTCGCCGATGGGACCGAACACCAGGCTGCCCAGTGGCCGAATCAGGAAGCCCGCCGCGAAGGTGGCGTAGATCGCCATCAACTGGGTGGTCGGGTTGTCGTTGTGGAAGAACGTCTTGCCGATGATGCCGGCGAGAGAGGAGTAGAGCGCAAAGTCGAACCATTCGACCATATTGCCCAGTGTCACGCCGACGACCGCTTTGGTCAGCCGTTTGCGTGAGGGTTCAGCCGATGCACGGTCGGCGGGAAACCCTTGATGAATCGAGGAAGCGTGAACTTCGCCCATGATATTGCCCTCTGGAATAATTGTAGTGAGGCAGCAGTCAATAGGGAGTGGCAGGCCCACGTCTGATGCGCGGGGCCTGCGGAGGCTGGGGTCATCGCATATACACGCCCCCGGCGATGCACAATGATTCGCCTGTTATGTAGGAGGGTTTGGCGCTCAGTTGCCAGACCCAGTCGGCGATTTCTTCGACCCGCGCGGCGCGTTTCAAGGGGATCGATTCGATGGCGGCCTCGATGCGCCCGCCGGCACGGGTGCCTTCGGTGTCCACCCAGCCCGGGGCCAGTGCGTTGACCACAATATTGTCGCCGGCCAGTTCGATGGCCAGGGAGCGGGTCATCGACACCACAGCAGCCTTGGAGGCGCTGTAGAGCAACTGGTTTTTCGACACGGTGAACGCATCCACCGAGGCGAAGAACACGATAGCGCCTCCGCCGGCGGCTTTCAGGTGACGGGTGCCGATACGTGCGATGTTCAGTGAGCCCAGCACGTTGATGTCGAATATCTTGCGGTACAGCGCTTCGCTGAAGCTATCCAGGGATGACGTGGGAAAGATCCCCGCCGCATTCACTACGGCTCGCAGCGGTGCCTTGCCGTCCAGGGCGGCATCGAGGGTACGGGCCAGTGTGGCCTCCTGGGTGATGTCGCCGACCACTGGCGAAAACAAGGGGCTCGCCGGCTGTGTGCTGGGTGTTACGTCCACAGCGACGACGTGCCAGCCTTCGGCCTGAAAGCGCTGTGCGACGGCCTGGCCCATGCCCGAGGAAGTCCCGGTAACGATAACGCTGGAGTGCGGTGCAGTGTTCATAAGGGCTATCCGATCAGGCGTATTGAGGAAGAGGGGTGCCGGGTTGCAGAGCCAGTTCCAGCACATCCAGTTGGCGCTGGGTGTCCTGGTAGTTGCTCAGCCATTCGCGCTTGACGATATCGATGCGTGAGTCGGCCGGCTGCAACTGGGCAAACTTCGCCGCCAGGCTTTGCATGCCACGCTCGCGCAGGGTGAGAAAGCGCATCACTAGCCGGGTCTGCTCGCAATACACCGGCCATTGCGGGCCACGTGGGGCGCCCAGGCCGATGTAGAACAGGCCTTCCAGGTTGGTCGGCAAGGTCATCGCGGCGGTCCGCAGCGGAACACCGTCGCGCCATTGCAGCAGGCGTTCATCGAGGAACGGCAGGCGCGTGTTGAAACCGGTAGCCCAGACGATGGTGTCGTAATCGACCTGGCTGCCATCGGTGAACGTGACAGTCTTGTCCTGGATGCTCTCGATACCCGGTGCGACCTTGATTCGGCCGTGCTGGATCCAGTACAGCAGCAAGGTGTTGACCACCGGCGGTTGCGCATCCAGGTCGTAGGTATCCGGTGCCGGTAGCCCGGGGTAATTCTTGTGGGTGCCGACGCTGGCCATGATCAGCATGTTCATGAGCATGTTCTGCTGTTCTGGCGGCAATTGCCCCAGCAGCGGCAGCTCGCCCCGGGGCAGGCCGAACAGGGTCTTGGGCTGGAACAGCTGGCCGCGTCGGATCGCAATGGTGGTGTCCAGGCGAGCCTGGGCGGCATCCACTGCGAGGTCGCATCCGGAGTTGCCAAACCCCACCACCAGCACCTTGCCTTGCACCTGCTGCACGTTGCGGTATTCGCCGGAGTGAATCGACACGCCGGTGAACCCCTTGCTTACTTGCGGGATCTTGCAATCCCACAGGTGACCGTTGGCCACCAGCACGCCGCTGTAGTGTTTGTGGGTGCCGTCTGCCAGGGTCACCTGCCAGCCCGCTTCGCCGTTCTCGTCCAGGGGCTTCAGGCTGCGCACTTCGGTGTTGAAGGTGATCTTTTCGCGCAGGCCGAAGGTGTCGGTGTAGGCGTTCATGTACGCCTTGACCTGATCGCGGCTCGGGTACACCGGATAGTCAGCGGGCATCGGGAACCCGTCAAAGAAGGAACTGCTCTTGGGGGTGATCAGGTGCAAGGCATCGTAGTCGCTGTTCCAGTGACCGCCGATGTTCGCGGACTTTTCGAAGCAGTCCACCTCGAAACCGGCATCGGTCATGGTCTTCAGCGCCGCCAGCCCTGCGGCCCCGGCACCAATGATGCAGTAGTGATTGGACATGCTGGCTCCCCATTCAAGCGCCTGTTGTGGCGTCGGTGGCTGGAGTATCCCGCTCGGCAAGAGATGGATGAATGGGCTAAGTCATGTGTTTCCTATAGGTGATCCCTATGGCTAGAGCGTCTCCAGGTGCGCATACAGGTTCTGGATGCGGCTCAAGTGGCTGCGCATCAGGTTGATCAGCACCCGGGTGGGCGGCGAAATAGGCGTGTCGTGGCGATGGATAAAGCCGAATACCTCGAAGATCGCCGGGCTGATCGGCACCCAGCCCAAGCGATCATTGAAGCCCAGCTGATGCAGGATCGGGCGCGTGGCAATCACATCGCCGAGTCCGCGCGCAGCCAGCTCGAAGCCGGTGATCTGGTGCTCCACTTCGATGATCGGGTCCAGCACCTCGCCGCCCTTGGACGCCAATTGCCCCAACAACCGGCGAATCGGGTCGGCGGTGCGCCAGCGCGCCTCGGTGAGAATCAACGGTGCCACCGCCAGGTCGCTGATGGTTTTCGGGCCCTTGAGTCGCTCCGGGTCGGCACTGATATAGCCGACCTGGGCCGACCAGACCGGCTCGCTGACGGTCAGGTTCTGCTGCTTGATCGGCAGCATCACCAGCCCCGCTTCAATTTCGCCCTGGCTCACCAGCTCGGCGATTTCCGAGGAGTTGTAGCCGACGATCTTGATCCGCATATCCGGGTGCTGGGTGCGGAACTGCTCGATCAGGTCCGTGAGGAAATAGTGGTGGGCGGTGCCGAAGGTGCCAAAACTGGCCACGCCACCGGACAGTTCACGCACAGCCTGCACCGCTTCATAGCCCTGGCGTGCTGACGTCACCATGCCTTGTGCAAATGGCTGCAGGCGGCGTCCGGCTTCGGTGAGCATCAGTCGGCGATTGGTGCGGATGAACACGTGGGTACCCAGGTGCTCCTCCAGCCGCAGGATCTGCTCGGACAATGAGGGTTGGGAAATATGCAGGCTTTCCGCCGCCTTGGAGAACGTACCGTGCTCGATGGCGGCGAGAAAGTAGTTGAGCTGTTGTAAGGTCATCGCGCTGAACCGTTACCTGTTTGGCTCAACATGACACAGATCAAAGCTGTCGCGAAGAATCAATCACGCCACACGGGCATGCCATGTTCGTCAATTGTCCAGTGCGGGTGGCGCGGTCGCAGGCAGACGCCACCTACCCAGCGTTCTTCCGTTGCATGATCCGGCCAGTAGGCTGCGCCGTTCAGAACCTGGCGACCCAGCGCAGTCAGCGCCAACACCCGCTGTGGCCATGGCAACTGGGCCCCGGACTCGATCAACAGGGGATTCTCGCCATCGATCAACGGCCGCATCAGCGCATGAAACATCATGTCTCCCAGGTACGGCAGCGGTTCACGCTTGCCCATCAGCTCGGCGAACACCCGGCCAAACGGCACCGGCCCGGCTTCATCCACGTATTGCAGGGACAGGCGCTCGGTCAGGGACAAACCGTCCTGCACACCTGGTAACTCCTGCAACTGTCGGCGCAATGCCGGGGCCAGGAAGGGCAGGGAGGTGGAGCTACTCCGGGCCAGTTCCGCCAGCTTGATCGGCGAGCTGGCGCAATACGCCAGCCAGGCCTGTCGCGCCAGTTGCAGCATGTCCTCGTCGACCTGTCGGCGCTGCGGCCACAGCCACGCCAATACTTCAGGCGCCAGTTGGCCGATGCCGATAAAACGCTGCACGCCGGGGATACGATCGACTTCGATCAACTCCAGTTTTTCAGGCAGATGCTCAAGCCCAGCCAGCGCGCGAATCAGGAACAATTGATCGTACGCATCCGCCTCACACCACAACACGCTGTGGCCGGCGCTGCCCAGTTGTTCAAGATGGTGATATTCGTCCGCATGCCGGCGCGCCACTTCGGCCTCATCCATGGCAAACACCTGGCTGATATAGCGGCTGCGAACGGCCTGGTATTGCTCGGCAGGCAGGTCCTGCACCGGGCCCATGCACAATGGGTCAATCAGCATCCGGAAGCGGCCCTTGAACCCCGCCACGCCCAGGCTGTGGGCGATATCGTTGCCGCAGCGCCAGTGAGTGGTGCGGGCTTCATCGCTGGCGTCGAAACCTGGATGGCGGGCGGCAAAATCCACCGCATCGACGTGGGCCTTGAGCTTGGGCCAGCTGGGAAAACCGAGTTCCTTGGCGATCGACCATTGGGCATCGGATAAGGTCGGGGTTGCGGCGGCATCGGCGCTTTTCAGGCGCTGCAAAAGTTCCTTGGCGCGCTTGCGTTGCTGCTCAAGGTTGATACGGCCGTTAGTGGACGAGAATGATTGCGACATACGATCTCCTTGTACAAACCTTGTCCGCTTTAAGGTTGGGAGTCGTAGAAATGTGATATTCAGTCAAGGTCTTGGGCGCAGCCCTTTCCGCGGATGGTGGCGTAGATGGCGCCAGGCGGGAAATATAGGCAGTGCAATGATTGATTGCAAGCCGCCCGGTGGATCGCGCCGGGGTTTTGCACAGGAGACGTTCATGAAAGTTGGTGTGATTTCCGATACCCACGGCTTGCTCCGTGCCGAGGCCCTGGCGGCCCTGGAAGGGTGCGAGCAGATTGTTCACGCCGGGGACATCGGTAGCCCGGAGATCCTTGAGTTGCTGGCCTCGATTGCGCCATTGCATGTGGTGCGCGGCAATAACGACCTCGACGCCGCGTGGGCAGAGCATTTGGCTGACCGGCTGGATTTTGACTTGAACGGCTGGCGGGCGTTGCTGGTGCATGACATTGCCGAGGTGCCGAAGGAGCTTGATCCGGGCATCCGGCTGGTGATCACTGGCCACTCTCACAAACCATTGATCGAGTGGCACGGCGAGCGGCTGTTTCTCAACCCTGGCAGTGCAGGGCGGCGACGTTTCAAGTTGCCGGTGACCCTGGCGTTGCTTGAGGTGCGCGAGAAATCCATCAAGCCGCGCCTGGTGTCGCTGGAGCCCAAGCGCTGAAGAACGCTGAGGCGAGGGAGCTTGCTGTGGTGAGGGAGCTTGCTCCCGCTGGGCTGCGCAGCAGCCCCAAGAAATTAACGGTGTTTTTTCAGGTGTATCGCAGTGGCTTTATTGGGGCCGCTTCGCAGCCCAGCGGGAGCAAGCTCCCTCGCCACGGGGGACGTGCCCTGTCTTACCATTTGCGTCTGAATCAGGAACAAGGATCATCAACGCCATGAGCGTATTAGTCGAAACCCGGGCGCTCACGCGGATGGACGAGCGCCGCCAGCTGCAACTGCTGCAGCCCACGAACTTCCAGCTGCACCGCGCCGACCGCCTATCCATCACCGGTTCATCCGGCTCCGGCAAAAGTGTATTCCTTCGGGCACTCGCCTTGCTCGACGCGCCCACCTCAGGGGATATCCTCTGGAACGGGCAGGTCATCGCCAACGCGCAAGTCCCGCAGTATCGCAGCCGCATCAGCTACCTCTCCCAACGCCCGGCGCTGATCGAAGGCACGGTGGAAGACAACTTGCGTTTCCCCTACAGCCTCAAGGCCTTGCATCACCTGAGTTTCGACCCGCAGGCGGTCAAGGCGCTGCTGGCCCACGCGGGCAAGGAGTCGGGCTTTCTGGCAAAAAATGCCGGGGATTTATCCGGTGGTGAGTCCCAGGTGGTGTCACTGATCCGTACCCTGCAACTCAATCCCGATGTGCTGTTGCTGGACGAACCTACCGCCGCTCTCGACCCGGCATCGTCCGGGGAGGTCGAGGCGTTGATCAGTGCCTGGGCCGAAGCGGATAGCGCTCACGCCTATATCTGGGTGTCCCACGACCTTGAGCAGGCGCAACGCATGAGCACCACACATTTGCATATGGACGCCGGCGTGCTGACGGGGGCCGTGCAGCCATGAATTATCACGACCTCACGGCACTGGACATGGCCATCGCCTCCTCGCTGATCCTGATCAACGGTGCGCTGTCGCTGTTGTTGCGGCTGGGGCTGGAGCGTCAGCTGTTCTGGGCGGCTGTGCGCACGGTGGTGCAGTTGTTGGCGATCGGTTACCTGCTGGGCTGGGTCTTTGAATTTGCCTACTGGTATGTGGTGCTGCCGCTGATGTGCCTGATGACTCTGATCGCCGGGCTCTCGGCTGCCGGGCGAGGGAAGCGGACCTATGCGGGGCAGCGGGCCGACAGTATTGTGTCGGTGTGGGGCAGTTCCTGGTTGGTGACGGCTGTTGGCCTGTTCGCGATTATCCGGATTCACCCGTGGTACGAGCCGCAGTATGCGATTCCGATCCTTGGGATGATTCTGGGTAATACGCTTACCGGGGTGTCTCTGGGGATTGAGCGTATGACTCAGGAGCTGACCTCCGGTCGCAATACCATCGAGATGATTCTGGCCCTCGGTGGTTCACGCTGGGAGGCGGCGCAGGATGCGATTCGCCAGGCTGTGCGGGCCGGGATGATTCCGACGCTGAACCAGATGACGGTGGTGGGGATTGTGAGCTTGCCGGGGATGATGACTGGCCAGGTGCTGGCCGGGGAAAGTCCGGTGGACGCGGTGCGTTATCAGATTGTGATTATGTTTTTGATCGCTGCGTCGTCGGCGTTGGGCACGGTAGGTGCGGTGTTGCTGACCTACCGTCGACTGTTTTCAGCCAGCCATCGTTTCCTGCGGTTCAGGCTCGAAGAGCGGGTGTAGCGCAGGCGCTATCGGATCCCCAAAATGCACCGCAACCCTGTGGGAGCTGTCGAGATCCGGTTCAATCACCCACACCAAAATCCAGCAACACCTTCATCGCCTGGCTCTTGTCCGCCGCCAGTTCAAACGCCTGCACCGCCTCGCTGAACGGCACGGTGTGGGAGATCACCGGACGCACATCAATCACCTGGCGATTGAGCAAATCCACCGCCTGGGCAAACTCCGAATGGAAGCGGAAGGTGCCCCGCAAGTCGATCTCCCTGCTCACCAGCATATTCAACGGCAGCGAGACCTCGCCACCCAGACCGACCGTCACCAGCACGCTGCGCGGGGTCATGCACTCCAGGCCGTTGCGCAGGGCCTGGACGCTGCCGGAGACTTCGAACATCACGTCGAAGTAGCCTTTTTCGGCGGTATACCGCTTCAACGCGTCGGCGTCTTCCGCCAGGTTATGAGTACGGCTGGCGCCCATTTTTTCGGCGCAGGCCAAGGGCCCGGCAGCCAGGTCCACCGCAACAATTTCCCTCGCGCCCGCTGCCCGCAGGCTGCCGATCAACAGGTTGCCGATGGGCCCGCACCCGGTGACCAATACCCGTTTGCCGAACACCACCCCGGCACGCTGGATGGCATGCAAACCCACAGACAACGGTTCAGCCATTGCACCCTCGGCAAGGCTCACATGATCGGCCAACGGGTGCGCCTGGTGCGTTTCGATCACCAGGCTTTGTTGAAACGCACCCTGCACGTGAGGGAAGGGCATCGCGCTGCCGTAGAAACGCATGTTCAGGCAATGGTTCGGCAGCCCTTGATGGCAATAACGGCAACCCCCGCAAGGCCGCGACGGCGAGACCGACAAGCGTTGGCCAATCTTGAACGGCCCGTCTTCACGGCCCACCGCCTCGATCACCGCCGACACTTCGTGGCCGAGCACCATCGGCTCGCGCAACCGCACGGTGCCGAAGCCGCCGTGCTGGTAGTAATGCAGGTCCGAGCCGCAGATCCCGCCTCGGGCAATGCGCACCCGCAGTTGGTCGGGCGTCAGTGCCTGGGGTTCGGTTTGCGGTTCTACCCGCAGGTCTTTCGAGGCATGGCAGACAATCGCGTGCATGAAATTCTCCAGGTTACAGCGAGGCGGTGATGCCACCGTCCACGTACAGGATATGACCGTTGACGAAACTTGCCGCGTCGCTGGCAAGGAATACCGCAGCGCCCGCCAGTTCGGCGACGTCACCCCAGCGCCGGCTCGGTGTGCGCTGCACCAGCCAGTCGCTGAATTCGGGGTTGGCCACCAGGTTGGCGTTCAGTTCGGTCTTGAAATAGCCGGGGCCGATGCCATTGACCGTCAGCCCGTGGGGGCCCCAGTCGATGGCCATGCCTTTGGTGAGCATTTTCAGCGCGCCTTTGCTGGCGGCATACGGGGCGATGCCCGGGCGCCCCAGTTCGCTTTGCACCGAGCAGATATTGATGATGCGCCCCCGCTTGCGTGGGATCATCGCCCGGGCCACGGCCTGGCCGACCAGGAAGGCGCTGTCCAGGTTGGTGCTCATCAACTCGCGCCAGTGGGTTTCGCTGTAGTCCTCCAGCGGCCCGCGACGTTGCATGCCCGCGTTGTTGACGAGGATGTCCAGCGGGCCCAGGCGCTCTTCGATCTCCGCCACGGCGGCCAACACCGCCGCGCCGTCGGTGACATCGAACGCCTGGGTGTGCACCTCCAGGCCTTCCGCCGCCAGCAACGCGGCACTGTCACGCAAGGTGCTGCGGTTGCGCCCGTTGAGCACTACCCGTGCGCCAGCCTGGGCCAGGCCACGGGCGATGGCCAGGCCGATGCCGGCGCTGGAGCCGGTGATCAAGGCCAGGCGGCCATCGAGGCGGAAACTGTCTAAAACACGCTGCATGGGGCGATCTCCGAAGACTGAGACAGGTGATCAACACTATCAATCCGAGTGCGGGGCGCCGCTCTCATTGTTATACGTCAAACCCTGTCATATCGTGCATCACGGGCTTTACTTCAGCGCAGCCCGGGCCCGGCGTCCAATTTTCATTTGTGATGGGGTGATCAATAATCGTGATAACCGGAGCCAACCTGATGGAACTCAAGCACCTGCGCGCCTTTGTCGTGCTCGCCCAGGAACTGCATTTCGGCCGGGCGGCCGCGCAGTTGTCGATCGTGCAACCGGCGCTGAGCATGCAGATCAAACTGCTCGAAAGCGGCCTGGGCGTGCGCCTGCTCGACCGCAACCGGCACTCGGTCACACTGACGGAAGCCGGGCGGGTGTTTCTGCCGGAAGCCCTCGCCACCCTGCACCAGGCTGCCCGCGCCGCCGATGCCGCCCGGGCTTCGAACCGCGGGGAGATCGGCCGGGTGCGCCTGGGATTTGTCTCGTCGGTATTGCCGCAATTGCTGCCCGGGTTGATTCGTGCGGTGCACCAGCGCTACCCGCGAATTGAACTGGAGCTCAAGGACATGCCCGGCCCGGATCAGGCGGCTGCGTTGAAAAACGGCCAGCTGGATTTCGGCCTGATGCGTTTGCCGGCGGCCTATCCCGGCGTGCAGACCCTTGAGGTGTTGCAGGAAAGCTTCGTGGTCGCCTTGCCCGGCGAGCATCCGTTGGCGACCCAGGAAACCATTCAGCCGACGGACTTGCTCAAGGTGCCGGTGTTCATCCTGGCCCGGCGTTATGCACCGGGTTTCTACGATGAATTCGTGCAGGCGATGGGCGTGCCGCTGGAGATCGCCTCCGAACTCGGCGAGTTCACCACCATGCTGGCGCTGGTCTCGGCCGGGCTGGGTGTGGGTGTGTTGCCGCTGCAGGCGGCCCGGGCGCTGCCGGCCAATTGCGTGTCCAGGCACCTGGCGTTGGGGGCGTTCCGGGCCAGGACCGGCCTGGCGTGGACCGAGCTCGACAGCCCGGTGAAAACCACACTGTTCAACCTGATCGACGAGTTGTTTGGCGATTGATTGTTTCATCCGGTGAAATGCTGGATTGTAAAAACTGGCTATTCTGCTGCGTGCCGTAGCGGTGGAACATAAGCGTCATCGACCCGATCACCGGGTCGAGTCCCTGGCACATCGCGGAGCCCGTCATGATCAAACTGTACCGTTACCCCTTGTCTGGCCATTCCCACCGGGTTGAGTTGATGCTGTCGCTGCTGGGCGTGCCCGCTGAGCGGGTGCACGTCGATCTGAAGCAAGGCGCGCACAAAACCCCTGAGTTCCTGGCCACCCTCAACAGCTTCGGCCAGGTGCCGGTGATCGATGATAACGGTGTGGTGCTGGCGGACTCCAACGCGATCCTGGTGTACCTCGCCGGCCAATATGGCACCGCCCAGTGGCTGCCCACCGAGCCTTTGGCCCAGGCCCGTGTGCAGCGTTGGCTCTCGGCTGCGGCAGGGCCGCTGCACACCGGGCCGGCTGCGGCGCGATTGATCACTGTGTTCGGTGCCGCGCTGGATGCCGAGGCGACCATCAGCCGCTCCCACGCATTCCTCAAAGTGGTAGAGCACCAGTTGGAGCAGAGCCGTTTTCTCACCGGTGACCTGCCGACAATTGCCGATATCGCGCACTACACCTACATCGCCCATGCGCCGGAGGGGAATGTCGCGCTGGACGACTATCCGCAGGTTCGCGCCTGGCTGGACAGCATCGAGGCGCTGCCGGGGTTTGTGGGTATGCAACGCACCGCTGTGGGCCTGGCGAAGGTTTGAAGATTTTGTGGCGAGGGAGCTTGCTCCCGCTGGACCGGGTTGGCGCGCCATTGCGCAGCGCTCCCAGGATTTTGGGGCCGCTACGCAGCCCGGCGGGAGCAAGCTCCCTCGCCACAACCGCTCCCAAGCCACTGGTTTGGTGGACCACATTCGATTAAGGGGACCCATGGACCGTTTCCAGGAAATGCAGATTTTCCTCGCCGTCGCCGAAGAACAGGGCTTTGCCGCGGCGGCCCGGCGCCTGAACATCTCGCCCCCCAGCGTGACCCGCGCGATTGCCGCGATGGAGGCGCGTATTGGCACCCAGTTGCTTTCGCGCACCACCCGCAGCCTGCACCTGAGCGAGGCCGGCCAGCGTTACCTCGACGATTGCCGGCGTATCCTCGCGGAGTTGACTGAGGCCGAAGAAGCGGCAGCAGGCAGCTTCTCGATCCCGTGGGGGCACCTGACGGTCACCGCGCCGGTGTTGTTCGGCGAGTTGTTCGTCGCGCCAATCCTGGGGGAGTACCTGGACCTGTTTGCCCAGGTCAGCATCAACGCCTTGCTGGTGGACCGTGTGGTCAACATGACCGATGAAGGCGTCGATGTGGCCGTGCGCATCGGGCATTTGCAGGAACCCGGCCAGCAGGCGATCAAGGTCGGCGAGGTGCGTCGCGTAGTGTGCGCGGCGCCGGCTTACCTTGAGCGGCACCGGCCACTGCACCCCGGGCAACTGCGTGAGGCGAAGATTGTCACGTCGTCTTCCAGCCAGTTGGTCAGCGAATGGCAGTTCAGGGAAGGCGGCCAGCCGTTGAGCGTGGCCGTTGAGCCGCGCCTGGTAGTCACCGCCAACAACGCGGCGATCAACCTCGCGCGGCTGGGCTGGGGCGTCACACGAGTGTTGTCTTATCAGGTGGCCAGCGATGTGCGTGCAGGCGCACTGGAAATCATCCTGCAAGACTTCGAACCGCCGGCCTTGCCGATCCATGTGGTGTTCCAGAACAACGCCCGGGTACCGGCGAAGGTCAACACGTTCGTGGATTTTCTGGTCAGCCGGCTGGGGCAGGATGCTGCGCTCAACCCATCGATGCAGCGGCCGGCCTGATGGACCGCTATCGCGACATGCAGATCTTCCAGGCGCTGTCCCGGCAGCCGAGCCTGGCCGCGGCAGCCCGCTGCCTGGGCATCTCGGGGCCCACTGTGATCCGCGCGATTGACCGGCTGGAGACGCGCTTGCGGGTGCCATTGGTACAGCGCAGCACCCGGGGCATTCGCCTCACCGAAGCCGGGGCGACGTTCATGGCCGACTGTTCGCGGATCCTTGACGGCGTGAGCGCCGCCGAAGCGTCTGCCCAAGGCTCGCATGCGCAGGCCGAGGGAAACCTGCGGGTGTTTTTTCCGTTGCTGTTCAGCCGTTATGTGATGGCGCCGCTGTTGGCCGGCTACCTGGAGCGCTATCCCGGAGTCCGCCTGTTTGCCCATTACCACGATCATTATCCGAACCTGAATGAAGACGGCCTGGACGTGGCAGTCCTGGTGGGGGAACTGCCCGGTTCATCCCTGATTGCCCGGCCCGTGGGCCATGTGCGCAACATCGTCTGCGCCAGCCCCGGCTATCTGCAAAGCCATGGCGAACCGGTGCAACCGGAGGCGCTCAAGGAGCATCGGCTGGTCGCCAGCCAGGCGTATTCGAATTGGGTGCAGTGGGATTTCCAGGGCGCCAGCATCAAGGCCCGGGCGCGTCTCGGTTGCACCACGGTGCAGGGCGCGATCAATGCGGCGGTGCAGGGCGCAGGGTTGATCCGGTGCTTGAGCTACCCGGTGCACGAGCACCTGGCGAGCGGGCAACTGTGTCGAGTATTGCAGGCCCATGAACCGCCGCCGCTGCCGGTGCATGTGGTCTACCGCGAAGGGCGCAACGCTTCGATGCGGGTGCGCAGTTTTGTCGATTTCAGCGTGGCGGCATTGCGTGAACATCCGGCGTTTCATTCACCGAGGGCTTGATCATGAATCACCAGGACGCGTCCCCCGTTTCGCCATGGCATGCCGGCGAGCGGCAGTTGCAGCAAAGTGCCGGCGTGGCCGAGCGCATGGAGGTGATCGGCGCGAAGGTGATACGGGATCACTTGCCGGAGCAGCATCGGGCTTTTTATGAGTTGTTGCCCTATCTGGTGGTGGGGGCCGTGGATGAGCAGGGGCTGCCCTGGGCCACGCTGCTGGAGGGCACGCCGGGGTTTGCGTATTCGCCGGACCCCTACAGCTTGCGTATCGACAGCCTGCCTGCGGAGAGTGACCCCGCCGGGAGCGGGCTGAAACAAGGCGCGTCGGTCGGGCTGTTGGGCATTGACCTGAATACGCGGCGGCGTAATCGCATGAACGGGGTTATTGGGGCTGCCGGCGTCGACGGATTTACCGTGGCGGTGGTGCACACGTTTGGAAATTGCCCGAAGTACATCCAGTTGCGTGCGGTGGATCCGGGGGCCCGGGGGCAGCGCGCTGCGGGAGGTATTGTGCGGCGCGCGAACTCGCTCGATGACGCTGACCGGGCGCTGATTCGCAGCGCTGATACGTTTTTCGTCGCCAGCTATGTGGACCTGGAAGGAGATGCGGCCAAGCGTTCGGTGGACGTTTCACACCGAGGCGGCAACAGTGGGTTTGTGCGGTTGGAGGGAGAGGTGCTGACGATTCCCGATTTTACCGGCAACTCGTTTTTCAACACCTTGGGCAATGTGCAGGTCAACCCGGTTGCGGGCTTGCTGTTTGTGGATTTTGCTACGGGTGATGTGTTGCAGGTGGCCGGGCGGGCCGAGGTGATTCTTGAAGGAGATGAAGTGGCCACGTTCGAGGGGGCTGAGCGGTTGTGGAAGGTGACCGTGGAACACGTGGTCCGAAGGGATGCGGCGCTGGCGCTGCGTTGGCAGTTCGAGGGGTTTTCTCCCTACAGCCTGGCGTTGGGGCCTTGGAAAGCCTGAGAGTGCTGCCGAGCCACTCGTGCGACTGAGTTAAAACTCAATTGCGCGGTAGGCGGTGTTTGGTGTCGGGGAATGACGCGATACTCCGTCGGGTTTTTGCCTGCCCAATAAAGGGCTGTCCCGAGGTTTCCCAATGAATGCACCAAGCCGCCTTGCGCTGCTGATCACCGCCACGGCTGCCCTCAGCGCCTGTGGCGATTCCTCCAAACTGCCGTTTCAGGCCGGTGTGGGGCCAAGCCCGCAACTGCCCGAACCCACTGCATCACTGATCCCGACACTCAAGGTTTCCAAGGCTGTCGGCTGGCCCGGTAATGCCCAGCCAATGGCGCCCGATGGGTTCACGGTAACGGCGTTGGCCGCGGACCTTGACCATCCGCGCTGGGTGTACACCTTGCCCAATGGCGACGTGCTGGTAGCCGAGAGTAACCATCCGCCCATGCCTGAAGGTGCCACGGACGGCGGCACGGGTTTGCTCGCCTGGGCGCGTCGTACCGCGATGGGGTTTGTGATGGGGCGGGTCGGTGCCGATACGCCGAGCGCCGACCGGATCACGCTGCTGCGGGACGCCGACGGTGATGGGCGTGCCGAGGTGAAGAGTGAGTTTCTCGGTGGGCTGACGTCGCCGTTTGGCATGGCGTTGGTGGGGGATGAGTTGTATATCGGCAATGCCGATGCGGTGGTCAAGGTGCCTTATGTTCGGGGCCAGACTCACATCGATGCCGTGCCGGTGAAGGTCACTGATCTGCCGGCCGGGATCAATCATCACTGGACCAAAAACGTCCTGGCCAATCCTGAGGGTACCAAGCTTTATGTGACCGTCGGGTCCAACAGCAATGTGGGTGAGAACGGGCTTGACGCCGAGGAAGGGCGTGCTGCGATCTGGGAGTTGGATCTTGCCAGTGGGCAGAAGCGTCTGTTCGCCAGTGGGTTGCGCAATCCCAATGGGCTGGCGTGGAAACCCGGCTCTACGCAGTTGTGGACGGTGGTCAACGAGCGCGACGAGATCGGCAGCGATCTGGTGCCGGATTACCTGACGTCGGTGCGGGACGGCGCGTTCTACGGTTGGCCGTGGAGTTATTACGGGGCTCACGTTGACAGCCGGGTGCAGCCGCCGCGTCCGGACAAGGTCGCCCAGGCGATTGCACCGGACTACGCGCTGGGGACTCACGTTGCGCCGTTGGGCCTGACTTTTTCCGATGCGCGGGGGATGCCAGCGGTGTTTGCCGATGGGGTGTTTGTGGGGGAGCATGGATCCTGGAACCGTAATCCGCAGGCGGGGTACAAGGTGGTGTTTATTCCGTTCCGGGACGGAAAGCCGTCGGGTGTGCCTGTTGATTTCCTGACTGGGTTTTTAAATGGTGATGGAGAGGCTCAGGGGCGTCCGGTGGGTGTAGCGTTGGACGGGCAGGGCGCGTTGCTGGTGGCGGATGATGTGGGGAACAAGGTGTGGCGGGTGGCACGGGTAAGGCCTTAGGGTTTTGCTC
>NZ_JACAQY010000069.1:0-9121 GCF_013386835.1 Pseudomonas sp. IPO3774 | reverse complement strand
AAGGGCGGAAGCATAAGCCGCCGTGACCGAAGAAACGGATATGCCCCCACCCCCATCCCCACCCCCAGCAGAATCACCCTCCCACCCCCCACCCAACGCCGTATACAAATTCACCTCCGCCACCAACTGCGCCAACCGATCAACAATCAACGCCTGCTGCGAACTGAACAACGACCGCTGCGCATCCAGAAACACCAGATTACTGTCCACCCCACTGCGATACCGGTGCTGAGCCAGGTCGTAATACGTCTGGTTGGCCCGAACAAAATCCCGCTGCGCCGCCAGTTGCTCGTTATACGTTTGCCGCGCCGCCAGCCCGTCCGAGACTTCCTGGAACGCGGTCTGAATCGACTTCTCATACTGCGCGACATAAATGTTCTTCTGAATCTTCGCGTAATCCAGGCTGGCCCGCAGGCTGCCCGCGTTGAAGATCGGCAGATTGATCTGCGGCTGGAACCCCCAACTCCCCGAGCCCCCCTGGAACAATCCCGACAGATCCTTACTCGAGGTGCCCGCGTTGGCCGTCAGCGTAACCGAAGGAAAAAACGCCGCCCGCGCCGCGCCAATATTCGCGTTGGCCGCCTGAAGCTGATACTCGGCCTGCACAATATCCGGCCGCCGTTGCAGCAGGTCCGACGGCAACCCGGCCGGCACCCGGGCTACCAGGTCGTCGGACAGCGGCTGTGCCGGCAAAGAATCCGGCACCGGCCCACCCACCAGCAACGCCAGGCTGTTGAGGTCCTGGGCCACCTGCCGCTGGTAGCGCGCAATGCTTGCCCGGGTACTTTCGACGCTGGTCCGGGCCTGGATCACATCGATCGACGTCGCCTTGCCCGCCGTTTTACTGCGCGACGTCAGACGCAGGCTGTGCTCGTCCGAGGCCAGCGTCTGCCGGGCCAGGGCCAGCAGTTCCTGGTCGGCGCGCCAGGTCAGGTAAGCGTTGGCGACGTTGGCCACCAGGCTCAGTTGCGCGCTGCGCCGAGCTTCTTCAGTGGCCAGGTATTGCAGCATCGCCTGCTCACTGAGGCTGCGTACGCGGCCGAAAAAATCCAGCTCGTAGGCGCTGACGCCCAATGTCGCCGAATAGGTAGAGGTGATCGCAGACTTGCCGGTGGTAGTGGCGCGCCGCGGGACTTTCTGGCGGTTTTCGGCACCCGTGGCAGACACCGCCGGGAACAGGTCGGCACGCTGGATGCGGTACTGCGCCTGGAACGCTTCGACATTCAGCGCCGCCACCCGCAGGTCACGGTTATTCACCAGGGCCTGGCCAATCAACTGCCGCATCACCGGGTCACGGAACAACTGTTGCCAGTCAGGCCCGGAGGCCGATGGCCCCACCCGGTCCGCGTTATACACCGGGAAGTGCGCCGGGGTCGGTGCCTCGGGCCGCTGATAGTCCGGGATCAACGAACACCCGCCAAGCACACACGCCACGCCGAGCATCAGTTTTTTCATCACGCGCCAACCATCCATTTGGCCAGGCCATGCCGGCCACTCACGCCCAGTTTGGCCGCCGCGCGCTTGAGGTAGGTTTCGATGGAGCTGTTTTTCACGCTGAGTTTCTCGGCCATCTGCGGTACGGTTCCGCCGGTCAACAACCCCAGGCAAACCTCCTGTTCCCGCGCCGATAAGGTGATGTCACTGAGTGACAGGCGTTTATAGAATTCGCGCTGCAATTGCGACTGCTCCAACGGAGTTTTAGAGGGCTCGGGCGCTACCGGCGGGGCCTGTCGATTGATCTGCGCGTGGCGCTCGATCAACGGCAGCAAAGTTTCCGAAAGGCTCTTGAGAAACGACAGCTGCGCCAGGGAAAAGGCGCGTTGGGTGTGGGGGCGGTAGAACGAAATCACGCAGCGCCGATTGGCCTGGCGCGATACCAGGTTGCACTGATGGGAGGTGCCGCGAGTGTGGGTGCTGTCGGCCTTGGCATTCATCTGGATCAACAGCGGGTCGTTCATGCCGAGCATTTTTTTCAGCAGCGGATGATCGTCGCGGTGATGCAGGGTGCGCGGTGGCGGCAGGTCCTGCTTCAACCCGTCGCTGCCAAGTAACTTGATATCGAGCACGCAGGCCTGGTGCTCGTCGAGGGTCCATTCACTGAGGTCCACCAAGTGAACCGGTACCAGCTTGTTGACCAGTTGCAGCATGTTCGCTGCGAAGTGTTCAGTGCCGGTGCTTGAAATCAACTCTCCCAACTCGAAATAAAAATGCGGATTTTCCATATTCCGAATACTGCTGGTCAGACTCATAGCCATCTCATCCTTGATGTCGAAAACCGTCAACGGTTGCCCG
This sequence comes from Pseudomonas sp. IPO3774, assembly GCF_013386835.1. Classification (NCBI taxonomy): domain Bacteria; kingdom Pseudomonadati; phylum Pseudomonadota; class Gammaproteobacteria; order Pseudomonadales; family Pseudomonadaceae; genus Pseudomonas; species Pseudomonas sp. IPO3774. Next base: position 6,829 of record NZ_JACAQY010000069.1, on the reverse strand, counting down.
TACGTGTGCAGGCCTCCCGTTCTCCTTGAACCTGGGTCGGTGCTCGAGGCTTCATTTAGCCACGTGGATTTGTCCTACGTATGTAGCGGAAACGAGGGACACAACCTGCCATAAAAAGCGCGCCATTATTTCGTCATTTCCGACAGGGATATAGGCTGAAGCTGCAGGGTAAAAGGATTTTAGAGTTTGTTAACTAGTTGATATAAAACATATTTACTCAATTTTCTCGAAATGCTCGGCTATATGGCATCGGCCAGATGTAGCCAATCTCCTACATCCATTTAATCGTTTCAGCACTGAACCATCAGCCAACCCCGGCGCGGTACCCGGGCTGTCCGGGTTTCGGGTGACATACGGCCCTCCGGGGCGATGCTTAAATCCCGTTGATTTCGCCTCAATGGGGCGTTGTGCGCCTTATCGACACCTCACATGAGAAGGATCTTATGACGTATTTCCCCCTGACCGCCGCCCAGCGGGATATCTGGCTCGACCAACTGCGCCTCGGTGACTCGCCGCTGTACAACATCGGGGGTTATATCGAACTCACGGGCACCGTGAATCCCGCATTGATCCAGCGAGCCATCGAGCACCTGGTGGCCAAGCACGACGCATTGCGTACGGTGTTGCAAGTGGCGGCCGATGGCTTGCCACGGCAGGCGTTTGCCGAGGCCATGGCGGTATCGGTGCCGCAGCATGACGTCTCGCGCCAGCCGGATCCCCACGCGGCCGCCGAGGCCTTGTTGCAGGCGCAGATGGCGCGAGCCTATGCGCTGGTCGACGAGCCGTTGTTCCGCTTCTTCCTGGTCAAGCTCGATGACCAGCATTACCGCCTCGGCACCCAGGCTCACCACCTGATTCTCGATGGCTGGGGCTTTGGCCAGATGCTGCAATCCCTTGCCGGTATCTACAGCGCCCTGGAGCAGGGCCGGCAGCCGGACCTGTCGGCGCCGTCCTATATCGACTTCATCGACAACGATGAACGCTATCGCGAGTCGGCCCGTTACGCCCGGGACCGCAGCTACTGGCTGGACAAATACCAGGCGCTGCCAGAGCCGCTGCTGACGCGCCGTTACCAGGCCAAGGGCGATGCGCCGAGCAACACCCTGGTAGCACCGTTTCCGGCGGCGCTGCTCAATCGCATGGCGCGGGCGGCGAACCATTACCAGGCGTCGGCGTTCCATGTGTTATTGGCGGCGATGTACCTGTACTTCAGCCGCACCGGCCAGCGCCAGGAGTGGGTGGTGGGGCTGCCGATACTCAACCGTTCCAATGCACGCTTTCGTTCGACCCTGGGGCTGTTCACCCAGGTCAGTGCCGTGCGCTTGCAGTTCCGCGACGACCTGCCTTTCAGCGCCCTGGTGCGTGGCGTGCGCGACCAGCTCCAGCAGGATTTTCGGCATCAACGTTTCCCGCTGAGCGAGATGAATCGCGAGCTGGGTTTGCTGCGCGCCGACCGCGGCCAACTGTTCGACCTGTCGGTGTCCTATGAGCAGGACGACCATGAATTTCGCTACGGCCAGGCATCGGCCCGGGCGATCAAGGTGTCCAACCACCATGAGCCGTTGCCGCTGGCGATTCACTTGCGCAGCAATCGCTACCACGACACGGCGTGCCTGCACTGCGTCTACAACGAGGCGTACTTCCAGGCACACGAGGTGCAGGCCCTGGCCGATCGCCTGGTGTATGTGCTGGAGCAGGGGCTGGAAAACACCGCGCTGCCCCTGGCTGACTTCTCGCTGATAACGCCCGAGGAAACCGCGCAGTTGCAACGCTGGAACGCCACCGCCCAGGCCTATCCCGCAGCGCAAACCCTGCATGGGCGCGTCGAGGCCCAGGCCGCGGTGACCCCGCATGCGGTGGCGGCGGTGTATCAGGGGCAGCGATTGACGTATGACCAATTGAATCAACGGGCCAATGCCCTGGCGCGGCAGCTATTGGTGCTCGGGGTAAAGCCCGACGACCGTGTGGCGATCGTCGCCCGGCGCGGCCTGGAGACGCTGGTGGGCTTGCTGGGGATTCTCAAGTCCGGCGCCTGTTATGTCCCGGTGGACCCGGCCCATCCTGCCGAGCGCCTGCACTACCTGCTCGATGACAGCGCGCCGGTGGCGGTGCTGACGCAGACGGATTTGCTCGAGCGTCTACCGGTATTGAGCGTGCCGGTCATCAATCTGGACCACGCCACGGCGCAGTTGGCGCGCAACCCGCAAGTGGCGATGACACCCGCCAACCTCGCTTATGTGATCTACACCTCGGGCTCCACCGGCCTGCCCAAGGGCGTGATGGTGGAGCACCACACCGTGGCCAACCTGGTGGACTGGCATTGCCAGGCCTTCGATTTGCACGCGGGCAGCCATACCGCCAGCGTTGCCGGTTTCGGGTTTGACGCCATGGCCTGGGAGGTCTGGCCAGCGCTGTGCGTGGGCGCGACCTTGCACTTGCCGCCGACCCACGACGGCGCCGAAGACATCGACACGCTGCTGGCCTGGTGGCGCGCGCAACCACTGGACGTATGCTTCCTGCCCACGCCGGTGGCCGAGTATGCGTTCAGCCAGAATATCGAACACCCGACTTTGCGCACGCTGCTGATTGGTGGCGACCGCCTGCGCCAGTTCAACCAGGCGCGCAGTTTCGCGGTGATCAACAACTACGGTCCCACTGAAGCCACCGTGGTTGCCACCTCGGGCCTCGTTGAGGCCGGGCAGGCGCTGCACATCGGCAAACCCATCGCGAATGCCGCGGTCTACCTGCTGGATGAGCAACAGCGGCCGGTGCCCATCGGTACTGCAGGCGAGTTGTACGTCGGCGGGAAAGGCGTGGCGCGGGGCTATTTGAACCGCCCGGACATGACCGCAGAGCGCTTCCTTGATGACCCATTCAACCCAGGCCGCATGTACCGCACCGGCGACCTGGCGCGTTGGCTGCCGGATGGGAATATTGAATATTTGGGCCGCAACGACGACCAGGTAAAAATTCGCGGCGTGCGTATCGAGCCGGGGGAAATCGAGTCCGCCCTGGCGGGTCATGAAGGGGTCACCGAAGCGGTGGTGCTGGTACGCGAGGGGCAGCTGTTGGCCTGGTTCACCGAGCATGCGCCGGTAGCGATTGAAGCGCTTCGCGCCCATCTTAAATCACGCTTGCCGGATTACATGGTGCCGCAGGCCTACGTAAAGCTGGACGCGCTGCCCCTGACGGCCAACGGCAAACTCGACCGCAAGGCCTTGCCGGCACCCGGTGCCGATGCATTTGTCAGTCGAGTCTACGAGGCCCCAGAAGGGCCTACGGAAATCGCCCTGGCGCAGATCTGGGCCGATGTGCTGCACGTCGAGCGGGTGGGGCGGCATGACCATTTCTTCGAGTTGGGCGGCCATTCGTTGTTGGCGGTCCAGTTGGTGCAGCACATGCGCCAGGTCGGGTTGCAGGCCGACGTGCAGGTGCTGTTCGGCCAGCCGACCCTGGCCGCACTGGCGGCAGCGGTTGGCCAGGGCACCGAGCTTGATGTGCCGGCCAACCGTGTTCCGGCGGGTTGCCAATTGATTACTCCGGACCTGCTGGCGCTGGCCGAACTGGACCCGCCGACGATAGAACGCATCGTCGCCGCGATCCCCGGCGGCGCCGCCAATGTGCAGGAGATCTACCCGCTGGCGCCGTTGCAGGAAGGCCTGCTGTATCACCACATCACTGACGAGCGCGATCCGTACCAGCAACACGCGATGTTCAGCTTTGCCCGCCGTGAACAGCTGGAAGCGTTCGCCCAGGCGCTGCAACAGGTGATGGACCGCCATGACATCCTGCGCACGAGCCTGGCGTGGGATGCCCTCGAACAACCGATGCAAGTGGTGTGGCGCAAGGCGATTCTGAACGTGCAACCGGTGGCCCTCCAGGGGGACTCAATTCTCGAACAACTGCGCGAACGCCAGCGGCCACTGGACTTGCGCAAGGCGCCGCTGATGGCCCTGGATTACGCCGAAGACCGGCAGAACTGCCGTTGGGTGGGCATGCTGCGTTTCCACCACCTGGTGAACGACGCCACATCGACGCAAGTACTGATGGCGGAAATCCAGGCTCATCTGCTTGGCCAGCAACAGCAATTGCCGGCGCCGGTGCCCTATCGCAACGTGGTCGCCCAGGCCCGGTCAGCGGAACGCCAGGCCGGGCACGAAGCGTTCTTTCGCGAGCGGCTGGCGGATGTCGACGAGCCGACCCTGGCCTTCGGTTTACAGGTGCACCAGGCGGATCGGCGTGACACCGAGGAAGCCGACGTGCTGCTTCACGACGCACTCGGCCAGTTGTTGCGTGAGCAGGCCCGCACCTTGGGTGTCAGCGCGGCGAGCCTGTTTCATCTGGCGTGGGCCCAGGTACTGGGTCGCGTCTCGGGCCGTGACGATGTGGTGTTCGGTACGGTTCTGCTGGGGCGTTTGCAAGCAGGTGAGGGCGCCGACCGTGCCCTGGGCATGTTCATCAACACCTTGCCGCTGCGGGTACGCCTGGCGGGGGTGACGGTGCGCGAGGCGATCAGGCAGACGCAGCAGCAACTCAGCGCCTTGCTCGCCCACGAGCAAGCGTCACTGGCGTTGGCCCAGCGTTGCAGCGGCGTCGCACCGCTGTTCAACAGCCTGCTGAATTACCGGCATGTCTCGGTCGAGGCACTCGAGGTGCTGCAGCCCGGCATCGAATTGCTGAGCAGCGAAGACATCCTCAGCTACCCACTGATGCTGACGGTGGACGACCTGGCCAGCGGTTTCCGGCTCAAGGCCAAGGCGCCCCGCAAGGTCGGTGCCCAGCGCCTGCTGGACTACCTTGGCACGGTGCTGGCGGGATTGGTGGAGACGCCCGAGGCGCCGCTGTTCGATGTGCAGGTGCTGCCCGCGACCGAACTGCAACAGCAACTGGTGGACTTCAACGCCAGCGAAACCGACTACCCCGTGGACCAGACCGTCCACGCCCTGTTCGAAGCCCATGCCCGGCACACACCTCACGCGGTGGCGGTGCAGGCCGGTGAGCAGCAACTGACTTACCGCCAGCTCAACGAGCGCGCCAACCGCCTGGCCTATCACCTGCGCGAGCGCGGCGTGCAGCCGGATTCGCGGGTCGCCTTGTGTGTCGAGCGCGGGTTGGACCTGGTGGTGGGCTTGCTGGCCATCCTCAAGGCGGGGGGCGCCTATGTACCGTTGGACCCGGGCTACCCTCGCGAGCGTCTCGCCTACATGCTGCAAGACAGCGCGCCGGTCGCCTTGCTGGTACACGGCGCGACCCGGGATTTGCCGGGGGAGGTGTCGATACCGGTGATCGACCTCGACCACGGCGCCTGGCAGCAGGCGCCTGAAGGCAACCCGCGAGTGCCGGGGCTGAGCGTGCGCAACCTGGCGTACGTGATGTACACCTCCGGCTCCACCGGCACGCCCAAGGGCGTGATGATCGAGCATCGGGGCCTGGGCAACCTGATGCACTGGGGCTCGCAACTGTGCCCGAATGCCGAGGGTGGCGCGTTGTTGCAGCGGGCGCCGTTCAGTTTTGACGGTTCGGTGTGGGAGCTGTTCTGGCCGCTGACCAATGGCATGCGCCTGGTCCTGGCGCGTCCCGATGGGCACCGTGAGCCGGCGTACCTGGCGCAGGTGATTCGTGAGCAACAGGTCAGTGTGATCAAGTTTGTGCCGGCGATGTTGCAGCAGTTTCTGGAGCTGGAGGAGTCTGCGCTTTGTACCAGCCTTACCGACGTTTTATGCGGTGGTGGGGAGCTGACAGAGGCCTTGGCCCGTGGGGTTCAGGCGCGGTTGCCCAAGGTGCGCTTGCATAACGTCTACGGACCGACCGAGGCGACGGTGGACAGCAGTGCCTGGACGCTGGAGCCGGGTGCGCCGGTGCCGGGGGTGCAGTTGCCGATTGGGCGGGCCATCAGTAATACCCGGCTTTACGTATTGGATGAGCATGATCGGCCGGTGCCGCTGGGGTGCAGTGGGCAGTTGCATATCGGCGGGGTGGGCGTGGCTCGCGGGTATCTGGGGTTGGCGCAGATGACGGCGGAGCGGTTTATCGATAGCCCGTTTGTGGCGGGGGATCGGTTGTATCGCACGGGGGATCTGGTGCGGTATTTGCCGGACGGGAATCTGGAGTTTCTGGGGCGCAATGACTTTCAGGTGAAGCTGCGTGGGGTGCGGCTGGAGCTGGGGGAGGTTGAGGCACGGTTGGCGGCGCATCCTGCATTGCGCGAGGTGGCGGTGTTGATTCGGGATGAGCGGTTGGTGGCGTATTTCACTGTTCGTGATGCGGTGCCGGGGCTTGAGGCGTTGCGCAGTTACATGGTGGAGGGGTTGCCTGAGTACATGGTGCCTTCGGCGTTTGTGCGGGTGGAGGTGTGGCCGCTTAATCCGGCGGGGAAGCTGGATCGCAAGGGGTTGCCGGAGCCTGGGGTGGAGGCGGTTTTGAGTCGTGCCTATGAACCGCCTCGGGGGGAGGTGGAGGCGGTGATTGCGGGGGTTTGGGCTGAGGTGTTGAAGCTGGACCGGGTGGGGCGTCAGGATCACTTTTTTGAGTTGGGAGGGCATTCGTTGTTGGCCGTGGGGGTGGTGGCGCGGCTGCGTAAGGCGGGGTTGGAGGTGGATGCCCGGTCGTTGTTCAGTCAGCCGACGGTGGTGGGGTTGGCGGGGGTGGTTGGGACGCGGGTGGAGCGGGTGGAGGTGGTGCCTGCTTTGGGGATTCCGCAGTTGGGGCGTAGACGTAGGATTTGAGTGGTGGTGTGGTGTGTATATCCGTTATTTAGGTAACGGCCACCTATGGTTCCGCTCTTACAGCGGCTCACTTTGGAAAAGCCCCAAAGTAAGCAAAGGGCTCT
>NZ_JACAQY010000007.1:0-119849 GCF_013386835.1 Pseudomonas sp. IPO3774 | reverse complement strand
CCGCTGTAAGAGCGGAATCCTAGGTGGTCGTTACCTAAATAACGGATATGTACCGCGACCCACCCCCCCGCAACTCCCTGGTGAAATAACGACTCGGCACCTCACCCAACACACGCTTGAAAACCGTGGCAAACGCACTCGGGCTGCTATACCCCAGATCCAGCGCCACCCTGGTCACCGGTTCCCCATTGCCCAGCCGCACAATCGCCGCCAGCAAACAGGCTTGCTGGCGCCATTGCAGGTAACTGATCCCCGTGGCCTGGCGGAACTGGCGGGTAAAAGTCCGGCGGCTCATACCCGCGCAGAGGGCCATGGCATCAATGCCGATTTCCAACGAAGGCCCGGCCAGGAACTCTTCGCAGGCCTTCGCCAATCGAGGCTCGGCCGGCAACGGCGCACACAGCGGCAGCACCGGCATCCGGGCGATCTCGTGCAGCAGCAAGCCCATCAAATAGCTGTCGCGGCCACCCATCGCGTAACGCGCAGGTACCTCGACGGCCTTCTCCAGCAACTGCCCAAGCAGCGGCGACACATCCAGCACCTGGCACTGTTGCGGCAACTCCAGCCGCCGCGCCGCCTGCGGGCGAATGTAGGTGTTGAGCATCGTCACCGGCCCGCGCATCAGCATGGCGTGGGACACATGCGGCGGCACCCAGATCGCGCGGCGAGGCGGCACCACCCAGTTACCGGTGGCGCTGTAGACGGTAATGACACCCCGGCTGGTATAGGCCAACTGGCCTCGCGGGTGCGCGTGGGCGGGGAACAGCTCGCCGTCGGCATAGTCGATGGCGGTCACGACCACGTCGCGCGGGGTGTTTTCGTAGGGATGAATATCGGGCATGGCCTGATTCTAGCCTTTGTTGACCCACAATCGCAGGCGGGCCATCGCGGTTTACGAAAAAATCTGTCGGATGCACGGCCTCCTGTCGTGCCACCGAGTCAATGGACCCGTCACGATGAAGCAAAAACACCTGTTACTGGCCGTCCTGGTGACGGCTGTGTGGGGACTCAATTTCCCCATTACCAAACTCGGCCTGGCCGAGATCAACCCGCTGTTGCTGACGGCCCTGCGGTTCACCCTGGCGGCGTTGCCCTGGGTGTTTCTGGTGCGCCGGCCCCAGGTCGCGGTGAAGTGGCTGGCGGCCTATGGCTTGATATTCGGGGTGGCGATGTGGGCCTTGATCAACCTCGGGATCGCCATGGGCGTGCCGCCCGGCAGCGCGTCGTTGCTGATCCAGTTCAGCGCATTTTTCACCCTGGGCTGGGGCGTGCTGCTGTTTCGTGAAAGCCTGTCCGTGCCGCAATTGATCAGCGTGGCGCTGGCGGCCATGGGCCTGGTGGGCATGCTGTTGAGTGTGCAGGGCGCGGCCACGCTGCTGGGGTTTGCCTTGGTGCTGTTCAGCGCGTTGGCCTGGAGCATCGGCAATATCATCATCAAGGTCTCCGGGGTGCGGGAGATCTTTGCCTTCGTAGTCTGGGCCAGCCTGTTTGCACCGCTGCCGCTGGTGCTGTTGACGTGGCTGCTGGACGGCCCGCAGGCCTTTGCTGCGTTGCCCGGGCAGTTGAACGGCGTGGCGTTGTTCTCGCTGGCGTTCCAGGTGTATGGCGCGACGCACTTCTGTTACTGGGGCTGGAACCTGCTGTTGCGCGAGTACCCGGTTTCCCGGGTGGCGCCCCTGTCACTGCTGATCCCGGTGTTCGGCATCGTCAGCTCAATGCTGATCCTGGGTGAGCGCCCCGGGGTTTCGCAGTGGCAGGCCATGGGCTTGATCCTCTTGGCCCTGATCGTCGGCCTGAAGAAGGGGCGCCCGTTGTGGGTCAGGCAGGACGGTCACGCTTGAGCAGGCCATACAGCGCGCTGTCCGAGATCTCGTCGCCGACCACCCAGCGCTCGCGCAGCAAGCCTTCGCGGACGAAACCCAGGCGCTCAAGCAGCTTTGCGGAGCCCAGGTTGCGTGGGTCAATGTCGGCTTCAAGGCGGCGCAGCCCGGCGGTGTTGAACCCATGGTCGATCACGGCGCGGGCGGCTTCGCTCATGTAGCCCTTGCCCCAATGCTGGCGGCCCAGGGTAAAGCCGATTTCAGCGCGGCGGCATTGCTCGTCGACATTGAACAGGTCGCAACTGCCGATCACCTCGCCGGTGGCCAGCAACTCCACCATGCACACCAGGTCTTCACCGGCAATCGATGCCTCCATCAGTTGGCCGAAGCGTTCAACGGCTTGCTCGGCGCGGGTCATGGTGGGAAAGGAAAAGTAGCGCATGGCCTCGGGGTCGGACCAAATGGCAAACAGCGCGCGCCAGTCATCCTGATGGGGAGGGCGCAGGCCCAGGCGTTCGGTGGTGAGAAGTACGGGGGCGAAAAAGGGCAGGGTCATCATGTGCTCGTCCGTGAAGATCACGGGCGCAATCCTGCCGGGATTACGGGCGTTATACAAGCATCAGGAACAGGCCGTATCGTCCAGCGCCTGGGCCGGCAGCGCGCCGGTGGTCTTGATGGTTTTGGTGACGATATAGGTGAAGTAGCGCTCGATGGCCAGGTCTTCCATCAGCAGTTGATCGATGAAACGCTGGTACTGGTCGATGTCGGCTGCGCGGATCATTGCGATGTAGTCCACGCCGCCGCCGGTGGCGTAGCAGAACTCCACGTCGGGGGCGTCGCTCATGCGTTGTTCGAAGCGGCGCATGTCCTGGGCGGTGTGCCGGGCGAGGGTGATTTCCACCAGCAGTTGCTGACTCTTGAACACCTGATTCCAGTCGATCACCGCGCGGTAGCCCTTGACCAGGCCGGCACTTTCCAGCTTGCGCACGCGCTCCCAGGCGGGCGTTACCGAAAGGTTGATGGCCTCGGCCAGGCTCGATTTGGTGATGCGCCCGTCCTCGGAGAGGATACGCAGGATTTTCAGGTCGTAGCGGTCAAGCTTGTGCATCGGCAACGAACTCCAAAGGCGCACGGACCCTGTAGGAGCGAGCTTGCTCGCGATGAGCCTGAGGACGACGCGTTAATTCAGGATTAGCACGTTATCGTTCACGACCATCGCGAGCAAGCTTGCTCCTAAGGGAAACTCATCAGCCCAACACTTCCCCGGCCACCTGGTCGATCGCGCCTTTGGTGATGTCGACGATCAGGTCTGCCTCCGCCCTGGTCAAAATCAGCGGCGGCGCAAAGCCGAGGATGTCGCCGTGTGGCATGGCCCGGGCGATCATCCCGCGTTCCAGGCAGGCCGCCGAGACTTTGGGGCCGACCTTGAGCGCAGGATCAAACGGCGTGCGTTGCTCACGGTCGGCCATGAATTCCACGGCGGCGAGCAGGCCGTCGCCGCGTACTTCGCCCACCAGCGGGTGACCTTCGAGGGTTTCCCGCAGGCGACGGTTCAGGTACCCACCGACTTCGTCGGCGTTCGCCGTGAGGTTCTCCCGTTCCAGGATATCCAGGTTTGCCAGCGCCGCCGCGGCGCAGATCGGGTGCCCGGAGTAGGTCCAGCCGTGGCCCATGGCGCCTTCGTGGGTCGAGGCCTTTTCAATCACGTCCCACACCTTCTCACCGATGATCACCGCTGACAGCGGGGCATAGGCGCTGGTCAGGCCCTTGGCCGTGGTGATCAGGTCCGGGCGCATGCCGTAGCGCTGGCTGCCCATTTTCGAGCCCAGCCGGCCGAACGCGCAGACCACTTCGTCAGCGATCAACAACACATCGTACTTGTTCAGTACCGCCTGGATCGCCGCCCAGTAACCGGCCGGGGGCACCACGATGCCACCGGTGCCCATTACCGGTTCGCCAATGAACGCCGCGACCGTGTCCGGGCCTTCGGCGAGGATCATTTTTTCCAGCTCATCGGCGCAGTGACGCACGAACGCAGCCTCGTCCATGCCCGCCGGTGCCTTGCGGTACCAGTGCGGGCAAATGGTGTGCTGGATGCCTTTTTCCGGCAGGTCGAAATGCTGATGGAAGGCGGCGAGGCCCGTGAGGCTGCCGGTCATGATGCCTGAGCCGTGATAGCCGCGATCGCGGGAGATGATCTTCTTCTTCTGCGGACGGCCCAGTACGTTGTTGTAGTAACGCACCAGCTTGATCTGGGTTTCGTTGGCGTCTGAGCCGGACAGGCCGTAGTAGACCTTTTTCATGCCTTCGGGCGCCCAGTCCATGATGCGGCTCGACAGCTCGATGATTGCCTCGGTCGAGTGACCGACATAGGTGTGGTAGTAGGCCAGCTCCTTGGCTTGCTTGTAGATGGCGTCGGCAACTTCGGTGCGACCATAGCCGATGTTCACACAGTACAGGCCGGCAAACGCATCGATGAATTCGCGGCCTTCGTGGTCGCGAATGCGGATGCCCGAGGCGCTCTTGATGATGCGGCCCTTGAGTGCGCCGCTGGCGTGATCATGGGCGTGGGTGGACGGGTGCATGAAGTGCGCGCGGTCTTGTTCGAACAGGCTGTTGAATGCTTGGCTCATGGTTGCTCTCCTTGGAATTGGCCTTGGTGATGCAGGCAAAAGTATTTGGTTTCGACAAAGGCTTCGAAGCCCTCGGCGGCGCCTTCACGGCCCAGGCCCGAGGCTTTCATGCCGCCGAAGGGAATCGGGTGACCGGTGAATTTCACCCCGTTGACCGCGATCATGGCGTGGTCGAGGCGGCGGATCAGCGGGTAGATCAGGTCCAGGCGGTTGGAACAAATGTAGGCGGCCAGGCCGTACTCGGTGTCGTTGGCCATTTCGATGGCCTGGTCAATCGAGTCGAACGGCAGCACCCCGGCAATCGGCGCGAAGTTTTCTTCGCGGTAGATGCGCATTTGTGGGGTCACGTCGGCGAGTACCGTTGGCTGGTAAAACAGCCCGCCCAGGGCGTGGCCTTCGCAGCCCACCAGGCGTTGCGCGCCCAGCTCCAGGGCGTCGGCCACGCGTTCGGCGGTGACGTCGAAGGCGGCCTGGTGCATCAACGGGCCGATGTCGACGCTTTGCTCTTGCCCGTCGATCAATGCCGGGCCGACCCGCAACTCACGCACGGCGGCAGCGAAGCGGCTGAGGAATTCGGCGTAGATCGAACGGTCGACCATGATCCGGTTGGCCGCGCAGCAGTCCTGGCCGGAGGTCTGGAACTTGGCCTCGACCGCGACTCTCACTGCCAGCTCAAGGTTGGCGTCGGCGCAGACAATAAATGGCGCATTGCCGCCCAGTTCCAGCGAGACCTTCTTCACGTCCTGGGCCGCCGCCTGCAGTACCAGCTTGCCGACCCGGGTCGAGCCGGTGAAGCTTACCGAGCGCACGCGGGTGTCCTGCACCAGGGTTTGCATGGCCATCTGTGGCTCGCCCAGCACCACGTTGAACACGCCCGGCGGGAAGCCGGCTTCTTCGGCCAGTTGCGCGAGGGCCAACGCCGAGTAGGGCGTTTCATGGGCCGGCTTGACCACCACCGTGCAACCGGCGGCGAGGGCGGCGGCGGCCTTGCGGGTGATCATGGCCGAGGGGAAGTTCCATGGGGTCAGCAGGGCGCAGACGCCTACGGGTTCCTTGACTGTGCCCAGGTGTGCACCGGGGATATGGCTGGGGATATTCTGGCCGTACAGGCGGCGGGCTTCTTCGGCGAACCACGGGATGAAGCTTGCGGCATAGGCGATTTCGCCGCGGGCTTCGGCCAGCGGTTTGCCTTGTTCCTGGCTGAGGATGCGGGCGAGGTCCTCCTGGTGTTCGAGGATCAGTGCCGCCCAGCGCCGCAGGATCGTGGCGCGGGCATCGAGGTTCTGTTCACGCCAGGCGGAAAACGCGCGGTGGGCGGCGTCGATTGCGGCGACAATTTGCGGTTTTTCCAGCATCGGCACGTGGCCGATCAACTGTTGGTTCGCCGGGTCATGTACGGCGATGGTGCTGGCACTGGCGCTGTGGACCCAATGGCCGTCGACGTAGCACAGGGCTTTGAACAGCAGCGGGTGTTTGTAGGTCATCGGGGTCACTCCGGATGGGCTGAGTGGGTGCAATGCTAGGGCAGGGGCAGGCGCGGGATTGGTGGTTTGGTGGGGGTGGGGCAGTGGGTTTTTTCTGATTGCGCCCGCCAAAACAGTTATTTTTGCGGCGGGTGAAAATCGACTGTGGGAGCTGGCTTGCCTGCGATGGCGACGGTGAATTCAACATCGCTATCGCAGGCAAGCCAGCTCCCACATTGAATCGGTGCTACTTGGCGGTTTTTGCGGTGGCCACCCAGCCGTCAAACGTCGCTTTGTTTTCCTTCATCCAGTCCTCCGCCAGCTTGCGAATGTTGCGTTCGCTGGAGCCGTCGGCGCTGATGGTTTTTTCCCAATAACTCCAGGTTGCCTGGGAAAACGTCATCTGCTCCACCAACTTCTTGATCGCCGGATTCGCCGCGATGAATTGCTTGTTGCCAATCGCATACCAGTTCCACGCCGCCATCGCCATGCGGCATGGATCAGCCCCGCCGGCGCACCCGGCAACCCCGGGCGTCAGTGCCGAAGTGGTGCTCGGCACATTGCCCGGCAACGCATCAAACGGCGTCGGCAGCCACACCACGTCCTTGCCCGGCACCATGGTGTTGGTCATCCACGACGGTGCCCACGCATAGAAAAACACCGGCTCGCCACGTTTCAGCCGGGCGACGTTTTCGAACATCAGTGCTTCGTATTTGCCGCGTACCGGGTTAACCGTGTCCTTGAGACCGAACTTGTCGAGCTGGTAATCCACCACATCGCCACAGCCCCAGCCCGGATCACAACTGATCAGGTTGGCCTTGCCGTCCTTGCCGAACAGCCCGGCGATTTTCGGGTCCTTCATTTGTTCCAGGCTGGTGATGCCGTACGCGTCGGCGGTTTTCTTGTCGATCATGTAGCCGTTATAGCCCGCGCCCGTAATGAAGCCCGAGCCCACCACTTCGGTACGGTCCTTCACCTTGTCAAAGCTCGGTTGCAGCATCGGCAAGGTCACGTCCATCGACAGGTCCAGGTCGCCCTGGGCCGCGGCGGGGAAGAACAGGGTGGTGTTGACGGTGCTCAACTTGCTCGCGTAGCCCAGGCGCTTGGTGGCCTCGATCGCGATTTTGGTCAGTACGTAGTTGCCGCCGGTGCTTTCCGATTGCACGAAGCGGATGGTCTTGCCGGTGCCCGGCAAATCCTCGGCCCACACCTGCGTACTTGCCAGGTACAACACTGCTGCAAATCCAAGCAAGGCTTTGAATGGATGCATCATGATTTCCTCTTTTTTTTCTCGTTATGGTTAGGGTTGGCAGTCAACAACGGGCATTCATGAGGTTCTTTTTGTTATGCGTTTACCGGGTTCGGATTGAGCAGTCGCTTGAACAGCGACTTGCGCTTGCGCATTGTCGGTTGCGCCAGGTTCTGGGTGATCCGGTCGAGCATCATCGCCAGCAGCACAATGGCAATCCCGCCCACCGCCGCGCGGCCCACGTCCATCCGGCCCAGGCCTTGCAGCACCACCAGGCCGAGGCCTTCGGCGCCGATCATCGCCACCACCACCGACATCACCATGGCCGTGAGCACGGTCTGGTTGAGGCCGCCGAGGATCGTCGGGATCGCCAGGGGCAGCTGGATTTCCCAGAGCAATTGGCGCTTGTCCGCACCAAAGGCGTGGCCGGCTTCCACCAGTTCGGTGTCGACCATGCGGATGCCCAGATAGGTAAAGCGAATCAGCGGCGGGCAGGCGGAGATCACCACCGCCACTTCACCCGACACCGTGCCGACGCCAAACAGCATCACCACCGGCACCAGGTACACGAAGGTCGGGGTGGTTTGCATGATGTCGAGGATCGGCCGCATCACGCCCCACACCCGCTCGCTGCGGGCGCACCAGATGCCCACCGGAATGCCCACCACCATGCAGATCACAATCGCCGTGGTGATCAGCGACAAGGTGGTCATGGCCTCGTCCCACACCCCCAACGCGGCGATCACCACCAGGGCCACGGCGCTGAACAGCGCCACCCCCAGGCTCGCCGCACGGTAGGCGATCAGGAACATCAGCAACACCATGACCGGGAACGGGATCGCGTGGATCACCGTGTCACTCAGCCCCAGCAAATGCTCCACCGGCCAGCGAATCGCCTGGAACATTGGCCGCAGGTGAATCCCCAGCCACTCCACACCCTGGCTGATCCACTGGTCTACGGGTAAAACCGCGAGGTCTTCTGAACTAAGCATGCTGTGCAACCTCCGCAGCGGCAGGGCGCGGGGCCGGGACGCTGGCTATGCAATCAAGAATGTGCGCGCTGTTGAGGGTGCCGACGAACTGCCCGTCGCCATCCACCACCGCCACCGGCAAACCCGGTTTGAGCAGGCGCGCGGCTTCCACCAGCTTGGCGCTGGCCGGCACGCAAACGAACTGGCTCGACAGCCGTTGCAGTGCGTCGGCGCCGCCGCCCACGGCCAGCAGCGCTGCCGAGTCCAGCACGCCGACCGCCTTGCCGCTGGTGTTCAGTACGAATGCAGCCGTGCTGTCATTGCCCACCACCCGGGTGTCACCCTGCACCAGCAGCGTGTGGGCTTTTTCCATGATCGAGCGCGCATCGAACAGCCGCGAACGGTCCACCTCCCGGGTGAACGCCGCGACGTAATCGCTGCCCGGGTCCATCACGATTTCCTGGGGCGTGCCCTCGCGCACCACTTGGCCGTCGGCCATGATCGCGATGCGTGTGCCCAGCTTCAGGGCTTCCTGGAAGTCGTGGGTGATGAACAGGATGGTTTTTTTCAGGGTGCGTTGCAGGCGCAGCAACTCGTCCTGCATCTCGGTGCGGATCAATGGGTCGAGGGCACTGAAGGCCTCGTCCATGATCAGCACGTCGGCGTCGGTGGCCAGTGCGCGGGCCAGGCCGACGCGCTGGCGCATGCCGCCGGACAGCTCGTGGGGATGGTGGTCGGCCCACTTGGCCAGGCCGACAATCGCCAGTACTTCCAGGGCCCGCTTGCGCCGCTCGGCCGCCGAGACACCGCGCAGCTTGAGGCCGAACTCGGTGTTCTCGATCACGGTTTTATTCGGCAGCAGCGCGAAGTGCTGGAACACCATGGAGATACGCGTGCGGCGCACTTCCCGCAGTTGGTTTTCGTCGAGGCTCACCAGGTCTTCGCCGTCCAGCAGGATCTTGCCCGCGGTCGGTTCATTCAGGCGGTTGATACAGCGCGCCAGGGTGGATTTGCCCGAGCCCGAGAGGCCCATGATCATGTAGATCGCCCCGCTGGGGATCGACAGCGATACGTTGTTGAGGCCGACCACGGTGGCGGTCTCGGCCAGGATCCGGTCTTTGCTGGCCCCGGCGGTCAAGAGCTGCATGGCCTTGTCCGGGGTTGAGGAAAAGACCTTGTAGAGGTTCTCAATCTTTAGTCGTTCGCTCACCAATTGCCTCCAATTGTTGTTTTGCAATCTGCGGAAAACTTCATCAATAGAAATTTTTGGGCTACTGGCAGTTAAAAATCTTCGAGCTAAGGCGACGCAAGGCGCAGTCGCAAAAATTTCTTGTTGTGGTGCCAAGGCACTTACAGCATGAGCGGTGTGGCGAGTGCAAGGGTTGGGCGTCAACCGGTCGTTGAATCCGATGGAGCCATGCTTTCCCGGGCTTTGCGGGCCACACGAAACGCCTCGACACCCGCCGGCACGCCGCAGTACACCGCGATCTGCACGAGGGCGGCGCGCAGTTCGTCGTCGCTCAGTCCGTTGCGCAGGGCGCCGCAGAAATGCGTGCCGAATTCGTCCATGCGCCCCAGCGCCGCGAGCATTCCCAGGTTGAGCAGACTGCGTTGCTTGAGGTCCAGGCTGTCGTCGGTCCAGACCATGCCCCAGCAATACTCGTTGAGCACCTCCTGGAAGGGCCGGGAAAAGTCGTCGGCGCGGCCCAGGGCCTGGTCGACGTAGCTATCGCCGAGGACTTGGCGGCGAACGCTTTCGCCTTGGGCCTGCAGTGATTTATCCATGATGAGTCTCCGAGTCGGTTAGAAAGTCGCGTATCAGGGCGGCCACCTGTTGCGGCGCCTCGATCAGGATGCAATGGCGCAGCCCAGGCAGAATCCGCAGTTGCGAACCCTCGATGCGATCGTGCATGAACGCCGCCATCCGTGGGTTGGAGCCGGCGTCTTCGGCACCGGTGGCAATCAGCGTGGGGCAGCGGATCCGTGACAGCTGTTCGCCGAAATCCGACTCGGCCAGGATGCGATACGCCGCGGCATAACAGCCCGGGTCGTTGTCGGCATTCAGTTGGCGCAGACGGGTAACGGCCTCGGGATTGCGCGCCTGAAAATCCTCGGTCAGCCAACGCGACAGCGATGCCTCGTAGTGAGCCACCGGCTCCCCGGCCTGCAAGGCGGCGAGGCGCGCGTGTACCCGCTCGCGCTCCTCGGCGTTACGCCCGGCGACGGTCGACAGCAGCACCAACCGGTGAACCCGCGACGGATGAGTCAGGGCCATGCGCTGGGCGATCAGCCCGCCCAACGAGAACCCGGCCAGGTCGAACTGCTTGAAGCCCACG
Source organism: Pseudomonas sp. IPO3774 (assembly GCF_013386835.1). Taxonomy (NCBI): domain Bacteria; kingdom Pseudomonadati; phylum Pseudomonadota; class Gammaproteobacteria; order Pseudomonadales; family Pseudomonadaceae; genus Pseudomonas; species Pseudomonas sp. IPO3774. The sequence continues at coordinate 109,377 of NZ_JACAQY010000007.1, read as the reverse complement.
TGATCCGCCAGGGCCAACGCCTCACCCACCAAATGATCAATCTCATAACGACCGGGCGTGCGGGACGACTGGCCGTGGCCGCGCAGGTCGAAGGTCAGCACGGTGAATTGCTCCTGCAGACCCGCCACCGTTTCAGCCCACGCCTCAAGGCTGGAACCCACGCCATGGATGCACACCAGCGGGCGCGGTCCATGCCCGTCCAGGCGATAGTTGAGCGTGACGTTGGCCACGCTGAAACGTTGTGCCTGGCCCATCACGCGCTGACCTGGTTGCGTTGTCTGGCGCGTTCGCGCTCGGCGAAGAATGGCATCACTTCATCGATGAACAGGCGCAGGGTCTGCTTCTGCAGTTCGAACGGCAGGTTGAAGGTCAGGCCCAGGCAATACTGGTCGACACCGGCGGCTTCGTAGTCGAGCAGCTTTTCGATGATTTCTTCCGGGGTGCCGAACATCAAGTTGCGTCGCAGGTTTTCCGGGTTGTAGTTGTCTTTGCCGCGCACGCTTTCAAACGGCACCGGCTCGGGGAAGCCGTTGTGCACGGTGCCGATGTTCTGCATCAGGTTCTCGAAGGCGCGGCCAAAATCCATGCTGTGCTTGACCGGCAGTTCCCAGTCGTTGGCGTTGGCGTACACGCAGGTGCGGCGCTGCATCATGAAGCGCGGGCGTGGCACGTGGGGGTTGTCGGCCACGGCCTTGTTGAATTTTTCGCCGAGCACCGCGATTTCGGCCGCCGGCAGCGAGAGCGGGGTGGACAGGATGTTGGCGCCAATGCTCACTGCCCAGTCGAAGGTGCCCGGGTCCCGTGCGGCGACCCAGATCGGCGGGTGGCCTTTTTGCAACGGCTTCGGTACGGCGGCGGTCTGCGGGAATTTCCAGTAGTGGCCGTCGTGGGCGTAGTCGCCGGTCCAGAGCTTTTGCACCGCCGGCACCAGTTCCTTCATGTAGCCCACACCTTCCTGCTGTTGCAGGCCGGGGGTCATGCGGTCGAACTCGTACTGGTAGGAACCGCGGGCGATGCCGAATTCCAGGCGGCCGTGGGTCAGGTGATCACACAGCGCGGCTTCACCGGCAAGGCGGATCGGATGCCAATAGGCAGCAGCGAGGGTTGCGGTGCCCAGGCGGATACGCTCGGTGTGCTGGCCGAGCCAGGTCAGGGTCTGGAACGGGTTGGGCGCGATGGTGCATTCCAGGGTGTGGTGTTCGGAGGTCCACAGGGTTTCAAAGCCGCCGGCATCGGCGATCTTTGCCAGCTCCAGCAGGTTGGCCATGACGGTCTGCATCGGCACGTCTGGCGAGAAGCGTTCCATGCTCAGGGATACGGCGAATTTCATAAGATGCTCCTTGAATAATCAGCGCAGGCGAATGACGAAGGGGTCCTGCATTTCGCCGGAGTAATCGATGACCACGTTCTTGGCCCGGGAAAATTCGCGCATCACGTCAAAGCCGCCGCGACGGCCATATCCGCTGTGCTTGAAGCCGCCGTTGGCGGACATGTAGGCCGAGCTGCGGTAGGTGTTGATCCACACCGTGCCGGCGTCGATGCGGTTGGCAAAGCGCATCGCGCGGTCGATGTTCTGGGTCCAGATTCCGGACGCCAGGCCGTAGTGGGTATCGTTGGCCAGGCTGAGCATTTGCTCTTCGGTGGTGAAGGGCATCACACCCACTACCGGGCCGAACAATTCGTCGCGCATGAACGGCATGTCGTTGGTGGCGTTGGCCATCACCGTGGGCTCGAAGTACCAGCCTTCGGACAGGTGCGCGGCGCTGGGGCGCTTGCCGCCGACGGCGATCTGCGCGCCTTGTTGGGCGCCGCTGGCGATGTAGCCTTCGAGCTTTTGCAGTTGGGCTTGCAGAGCCAGCGGGCCGATGTCGGTGTGTTCTTCCATCGGGTGGCCGACGCTGATCTGTTGGGTGCGGGCCACCAGGGCCTCGACGAACTTGTCGTAGATCGGCGCTTCGACAAAGCAGCGCGAACCGGCCACGCAACTTTGCCCGGCGGCGGCGAAGATCCCGGAGACCACGCCGTTCACGGCCTTCTCGATATCCACATCGGCAAACACCACGTGGGGCGATTTGCCGCCCAGTTCCATCTGGCACGGCACCAGGTTATTGGCGGCGTTGCCAGCGATACGCCGACCCGTTTCGGTGCTGCCGGTGAACACGTATTTGGCGATGTCGGGATGGCGGGTCAGGGCCTCGCCGGTGACGGCGCCGTTGCCGGTGACTACGTTGACCACACCCGCCGGGAAGCCGGCTTCGATGATCAGTTCGGCCAGCGCCAGTGTGGAGGCGCTGGCGTGTTCCGAGGGCTTGATCACCACCGTGTTGCCGATGGCCAGGCACGGTGCGAGGGTGCCGGTGAGCAGCATCAGCGGCGAGTTCCACGGGGTGATCATGCCGACCACGCCCAACGGCTCGCGGCTGCTGTAGTTGAGCTGGTTGAGCTTGTTGACCGGGATCACCTCGCCTTGCAGCTTGTCGGCCATGCCGGCGAAGTACACGTAGGCATCGGGCAGGGCGCTCATTTGCGCGCGCATTTCCCGCAGCAGCTTGCCGTTGTCGCGGGTTTCCAGCAGCGCCAGTTCTTCGGCGTGCTCGGCCACCAGCTGGGCCAGGCGATACAACAATTTGCCGCGTGCGGTGGGCGTCATGTTGCGCCACTGCGGGTCGTTGAAGGTCTTGTGGGCGGAAGCGACGGCGCGGGCTACGTCGCCCGCATCGGCCTGGGCGAACTGGTACCAGGACTGGCCGGTGGTGGGGTCGAAACTGTCGACATAGCTGCCGCTGTCGGGAGCGACAAAGCGACCGTCGATAAACAGGTTGAGGCGGTTGCCTTCAAGGGCGCTGACCGTGGTTTTCATGCAAGAGTCCTGTAGGTGCGTGTCAAAGGGGCGCGTTTTCGAGCATCGCGATGCGGCCGCTGGCGGCAGAGCCGGTGTAGATGCCGAACTGCTGGTTCTGGCGCTCGCGGGCATAGCGGCGCACCACCGAGCGCAGTTCGTTGACCGGCATCTGCTCGATGGGCAACGCGTCCAGCGGGAAGAAGCGCAGGGTGTCGGGCAGCTCGGCGTCGAACGGGCCGAGCTGGGCGCGGTAGATCAGGTAGCCGGGGTCGGTGTCGTCGACATCGAACGCCGAGTACAGGAAGGTCGATTCCAGTTCCACCGGCAGCGAGCTGTCGCCGGCGTCGATAAAACCCTTGCGCTTGCCGGCCACCGGCAGCGTCCAGCCGCCCTGGCCATCGGCGCGAAACAGGATCGCGTCGCCGGCTTCGATCAGGTAGCCGATGATCATCTTGTGGGAGTCCAGCCAACTGGCCGGCAGCGGGTCCTGGATGTTCGCGTAGCGGCCCCGGCAGAAGCACAGCGGCAGCTTGGGGCTGGTGCCGAAGGCGCGGACCTGGCCTATCAGCACCAGGTGGTCGCCGGCTTCGATGCGCTGGTGCACGCTGCAGTCGAACCAGGTCAGGCTGTCGGTGAGGATCGGTGCGCCGGTGTGCACGGTGTCGTGGTTGACGGTGTGGAATTTGTCTGGCGACTTGGAGGCGAAGGTCCCGGAGACGTCCACCTGGCCTTCGTGCAACAGGTTCACGGCAAACTGTTCGGTGCTGGCAAACGCGGTGTAGCTGGCGGCCGACTTGCCCACGCACACCAGCAGCAGCGGCGGGTCGAGGGACACCGAGGTAAACGAATTGGCGGTCATGCCGCGCGGGTTGCCATCGGTGTCATGGGTGGTGATGACGGTGACGCCGGTGACGAAGGTGCCGAAGGCCTGGCGCAAGGCGCCCGGATCGACGGCTGCAACGTTGGCGCTGATCGCGGTGCTCGGCATCGGGGTACTCCTTTGTTCTTGTGGTGTGAAGCAAGCCTACGAGCAAGGGAAACCGTGGGCTTGCGTCGAAAAATGGTAGCGAAGACGAAAGTTTTGCTTCGTTTCGCAGTGGTCCGGCATTTCTGTGGCAAACATCAACCCTGTGGCGAGGGAGCTTGCTCCCGCAGGGCTGCGAAGCAGCCCCACGACGGCAACCGGGTGCTTTCAGGCGGACCATGGCGGGGCTCATGGGGCCGCTCCGCGACCCAGCGGGAGCAAGCTCCCTCGCCACAATTGAGCGTCGTTCTTCAGCCAGACGTCAGTCCTTGGGTTGTTCCGCTTCCATCTCGGCCATGTCCTGGTAGCGGTCGGCAATCCGTGGGTGGGCACGGGAGCCGTCGCTGGCGCCGATGGCGATCAGCACTTCGTCGGGGCCCGGGGCATCGGCGACCTGGAAGTTGGCGGTGAGAAAGTGCGAGCGCTTGCCGGTTTCGCTTTTGTGCACCATCGGCAGCGAAAGCAGGGCGCCCGGTGCATTGCGGGTGTTGGTGAAGCTCAAGTAGGCGGTGCCTTCCACGGCTTCGCGGAACAGGTTGCCGAAGCGCAGGGTGTGGATCAGGCCCGAGGCGTGTTCGATTTCGCCGTTGACCCCGACAGCCGCCGCCTTGCCGAAGGCTTCGACCTTGCCCCCGGGCATCAGGGCGATCAGGCGACGGGTCATCTCATGGCCCAGGCCGGGGGCCAGGCGCAGGATTTCCGGACGCAGGTTTTCGACGAAGCCCTGGCCGGCCCAAGGGTTTTTCAACACGGCTGCCACCACGATCAGGGTGATCGGTTTGCCGGCGTCCTTGCCGCCTTCGATAAAGGTTTCTTCGATAAAGGTGCAGTACTTCCTGACGCCCAGATTTTCCAGATTCATGATCACTCGTCGCCCTTTTGGCTGTTGGTTGTGGCCTTAGGCTAGGAGCGTTGGGCAGCAGCGTCTTCCGTGGTTACGCAGTGCAAATCCACTGGACATTGCTCTGAACCGGAGCAAGTATCAGGCGGGCCTGGCAGGCAACGTGGCTGCCGTGACCTCCATGTTCGGGTGAGCGCCTTGAATCGAGAAATGCAGATACTGTCGTTGCGCGATGTGGCCAGTCAGATCAACTCTGGCGGTGACCTGCAGTCGATGCTGCACCAGTTGGTGTACGCCAGTTGCCGCCACACCCACTGGACCATGAGTTCGATCATGGCCATCGACATGGACGCCGGCTTCGGCCACGTGATCGCCCGCCATGACCCGACCCTGGTGCAGCGCCCGCTGGTGGATTGCTGGGAGCTGTCTTCCAGCCCGGTGATGACCGCCCTGCAACGCAACGAGGCGGTGTTCATCCGCGACGTGCGCGAATGCGAGTACCCCGGCTACCGCCGCGAATCCCTGGAGCGCGATTACCGCACGGTGATGGTGATGCCGATGAACTGCACCGACTTCGACGGCCGGCCCATGGTGCTCAGTGTGATTTCCCGCACGCTGATGGACGTTTCGGAAGAAGACCGGGTGTTCCTCGGCATGATCATCCACCTGGGCGCCATTGCCGTGGAGCGCCAGCGCCAGCTGGAAGCCGAACGCCGCGCCGCCGAGCGCCTGCAGCAGGCGTTGCATGTGCATACCACGATGCTTGAACACGTATTGGGCGGCGGTTCGGTGACATCGTTGTCGCTGATGGTCGGCGACCAGTTGCCCAACCCGGTGATCGCCGTGGACTTCACCGCCAACCAGGTGGTGGCGGGGCGTTCCCCGGATCCCGCATTGTTTGACGACAATGCCTGGCAGGCCGCAGTCGCCGGGGTGCTCAGCGTGCAGGTCACCAAGGCCGCCCAGGAAAGTTTGCGCAGCGCCCTGCGCAGTACGGTCAACCTGTTCCTCGACGATGGCCAGCGCCAGTTCACCCTGCGGGCGCAGATCGAACCGTTGATGGTCGACCACGAACTGGTGGGCGCGCTGGTGCTGTTCCCGGTGGCGGCGCCGGTCAACGAGCTGGACCTGCTGATGCTGGAAAGCGCCAAGTTCGCCTTGAGCGTGCAGATGATGCGCAGTTTTATCCGCTTTCGTTTTGAAACCCGGACCCAGACCGAGCTGCTGCTCGAAGTGCTCGAGGGCCGCTGGCGCGATGCCGATGACATCCAGCAGCGCGCCCAGCGGCTGGGCATCAGCTTCAGCACCGCGCAGCAGATGATCATCGTCGACTACGGCGCCAAGGCCCGGGAGGCGAAGAACCTGCACCACAACGTCGCGCGCATCCTGCAGCGTGCAGGGATGCAGGCCACGGTGATCATTGTCGACAACGGTTTGGTGTGCCTGGTGCCGGCGGAAGGCGAGCGCTTGAGCAAAATCAAACGGCAGATTACCGATGACCTGGCGCACTACCTGGGTGCCGAGCCGATCCTGCTGGCCAGCGGGGTGTGCCGGGCGCTGGCGGATTATCCTGCCGCGTGGGAGCGCTGCCGGCGGCTGATCGAGATTGCCCGCTCGTTCGGCCGCAGCGGGCCGATCTCCGATCAGGATTTCGGGCCGATCCCGATCTTCGTCGCGGCCGTGGGCGGAGAAGACATCCGCACCTTCGTCAACGACAGCGTTGGCGCCATGCTCGCCCATGACCGCAAGCACCAGACGCCGTACCTGGAAACCCTGACGGCGTATCTGCGGGAGAGCTGCCGCAGCCAGGCATGCGCGGACGCGATGGGGGTGCATGTGACGACGCTGCGCTATCGGCTGGCGCGGATCCAGGAGTTGTTCGGGATTGATGTGGAAACGCCGGAACGGCGGTTTGCCACGGAATTGGCGATTCATTTGCAGCGGGTGATTGATAGCTGACGGGTAGCATTGCTCCACTTAATAGGAAGCATTACTATTCACACCCCGCCTCCCCAGTGCTTCCTTGATGACTCCTCAGCCGCCCCGCAGAACAGGCTTTTTCGAGCACTACGAAGAGTTGATCGGGACCTGGACGCGCCGCCTGAGAAACCGTCAGCAGGCCGAAGACCTGGCCCACGACACTTTTGTGCGGGTGCTTGAGTCCAGCGCCACCAAGGTTGAGCAACCTCGCGCCTATCTGCATCAAACGGCGCGCAATATCGCCGTTGACGCCTATCGCCGCGAGGACCGGCGGGAGGCGATGGCCCTGGAAGCCTTTGATCAGAGTTCGCCCCACAGTGGCGACCCGGAGCATTTCATGCACGCGATCCAGCTGGCGGATTCCATCGAGCGAGCCCTGGCCGAGCTGCCGCTCAATTGCCGCAAGATTTTTATCTGGCAGAAAATCGAGGGCCTGACCCAGCAGGAAATCGCCGAACGCCTGGGCCTGTCTAAAAACATGGTGGAAAAGTATATGATCCGCACCCTGCGGCATCTACGTGACCGCCTGGATGCGATGGCACCATGACCAATGCCCGCTTTGAAACAGGATCTTCCATGATGGATACCCGTGAGTGTGCCTGCGGCAGTGCGACGGCCCGCGACGAGGCGGCGCAATGGTTTGTGCGTGTGCAGGACAGCCCATTGAGCGCAGAAGAACGCGAGCGTTTTGATGCCTGGCGTGCAGAGCATGCCGAGCACCAGTACGAATTTGATGTGCTGCAAGGCTTGTGGAGTGCCACCGATCTGGTGCCCAAGGCGCGCTTGCAGGCGTTGTGCGATGCCCCGCAACCGCGTGCGAAGCGCCGGCCCGTGCTGCGTTATGCAGTGGCTGCAAGTGTGCTGGCGGTGGCCCTGGGCCTGGGGTTGTTCAGTGGCCTGGATCATCCGGCGACGTACAACGCCGAGTTCCGCACTGCATTGGGGGAGCACCGGCAGGTGGCGTTGCCCGACGGCTCGCTGATGGACTTGAACAGCCGCAGCGTGGTGGCCGTGCACTATGTAAAAGGCCAGCGCGGCATCGAGCTCAAGCAGGGCGAGGCCATGTTCAGCGTCGAGCACGACACCAGCCGGCCCTTCGTGGTGGACGCCGGGGCAGGGCAGGTGACGGTCACCGGTACGCGTTTCGACGTGCGCCGCGATGACGACCAGACCCGCGTGGTGGTCGAGGCCGGTACGGTCAAAGTGCAAGGGCGCTCATCCGATGACATCGTGATGCTCACGGCCGGTCGGGGCACCCATGTGGATACCCGGGGCCAGGTGGCGGCTGCTTACGCCGTCAACCCTGAAGAGCTCACGGCCTGGCGCACCGGCAAGCTGGTGTTCAACAACGCCACCCTCGGCGAAGTGGCTCGGGAGGTCTCACGTTACCGCGAGCAACCTTTGCGGGTCAGCGCGCCCGCGGTGAGCAACCTGCGCTTGACCAGCGTGTTCAAATCCACCGACACCGACGCCTTGCTCAAGGCCTTGCCGCACATTCTTCCGGTGGCCTTGCGCACCTTGCCGGACGGTAGCCAGGAAATAATTTCGCGATAGATTCAGGTTTTTTTCGAGTTCTTCGTCTTCTTGTGCAACTGCAACTGGTTTGCATTAACAGCCGCACTCTCTTGCGATCACAGGACTACGTTCGACGTGAAAAAACTCGCCATGAAAAACAATAAATCATCCCGCTGGGCACCCCTCGCCCTGGCGCTGGCCGTCAGCGCCGCACTGCCGGCGGCCTATGCTGACGATGGCATTCATATCCAGGCCCAGTCCCTGGGTTCGGCCTTGAGCCAATTGGGTCAGCAGACGTCGCTGCAAGTGTTCTTCAGCCCCGACATGGTGGCCGGCAAACAAGCCCCGGCCGTCGACGGCAACCTGTCGCCCGAACAAGCGCTGCGCCAGTTGCTGCAGGGCAGCGGCCTGGATTACCAGATCGATGCGGGCTCCGTGACCCTGCGCCCGCTGGGCAAGGGCACCGGCGAAGCCGGTTCGCCGCTGGAGTTGGGTGCCACCGACATCAAGGTGGTCGGCGACTGGCTCGGCGACGCGAATGCCCAAGTGGTGCAGAACCACCCGGGGGCGCGCACCGTGGTGCGCCGTGAAGCCATGGTGGAGCAGGGCGCGATGAACGTCGGTGACGTGCTGCGGCGCATTCCCGGGGTGCAGGTACAGGAGGCCAACGGCACCGGTGGCAGTGATATTTCCCTCAACGTCGGGGTACGCGGCCTGACCTCGCGTCTGTCGCCACGCTCCACGGTATTGATCGACGGCGTACCGGCAGCGTTTGCACCCTACGGCCAGCCGCAGTTGTCGATGGCGCCGATTTCCTCCGGCAACCTCGACAGCATCGACGTGGTGCGTGGCGCAGGCTCCGTACGTTATGGACCACAGAACGTCGGCGGCGTGATCAACTTCGTCACCCGGGCCATCCCGGAAAAATTCTCCGGCGAAGTCGGCACCACCCTGGAAACCGCGGCCCACGGCGGCTGGAAACACATTGAAAACGCCTTCATCGGCGGCACCGCCGACAACGGTATCGGTGCTGCGTTGCTGTATTCCGGGACCAAGGGCGATGGTTACCGCGACCGCAACAACTCCAACGACATCGACGACGTGATCTTCAAGACCCACTGGGCGCCGACCGATCAAGACGATTTCTCGCTGAATTTCCACTACTACGACGCCAGCGCCGACATGCCCGGCGGCCTGACCCAGAAGCAGTACGACGCCAACCCGTATCAATCGGTACGTGACTGGGACAACTTCAATGGCCGGCGCAAGGATATGTCCTTCAAGTACATCCGGCAGATCGACGACCGCACCCAGGCTGAAGTGCTGACCTACTATTCCGACAGTTTCCGCGGCAGCAACATCGCCAACCGCGACCTGAAGACCCTGGGTTCCTACCCGCGCACCTACTACACCTTCGGCATCGAGCCGCGTGTGTCCCATGTATTTGACCTGGGGCCGAGCACCCAGGAAGTCAGCGTCGGTTATCGCTACCTCAAGGAAGGCATGCACGAGCAGGCCACCAGCCTGGCGCTGGTCAACAACGTGCCGACGCCCGTGGGCCAGAGTGACGGCCACGTGTACCAGGACCGTACCGGTGGCACCGAGGCCAACTCGTTCTATATCGACAACAAGATTGATATCGGCAAATGGACCGTCACCCCGGGCATTCGCTTTGAGCAGATCCGCACCGAATGGCACGACCGTCCGGTGGTAGGCCTCAATGGCGCCACGGTTCAGGAGAAGCGCCGCGAGATCCACAACAACGAACCGCTGCCGGCCCTGAGCGTGATGTACCACGTCTCCGATGCCTGGAAGCTGTTCGCCAACTACGAAACCTCCTTCGGCAGCCTGCAATACTTCCAGCTGGGCCAGGGCGGTAACGGCGACCAGACCGCGAACGGCCTGAACCCGGAAAAAGCCAAGACCTACGAAATCGGTACCCGCTACAACGACAGCGTCTGGGGCGGCGAAGTGACGTTGTTCTACATCGACTTCTCGGACGAGTTGCAATACGTCAGCAACGATGTGGGCTGGACCAACCTCGGCGCTACCAAGCACGAGGGCATCGAAGCGTCGGCCCATTACGACCTGTCGAACCTCGACCCGCGCCTGGACGGCCTGACCGCCAACGCCGGCTTCACCTACACCAGGGCCACCTCCGAAGGCGACGTTGCCTTCAAGGGCCGCGACTTGCCGCTGTATTCCCGTGAAGTGGCCACCCTGGGGCTGCGTTACGACATCAACCACTGGACCCACAACCTGGACGTCTATGCCCAGTCCGGCCAGCGTGCGCCGGGCACCGGTACCACCTACATCACCCAGCCGACTGCTGATGGCCAGTACGGGGATATTCCCGGCTACGTCTCGGTGAACGTGCGCAGCGGTTATGACTTCGGTGCGCAACTGTCGAACCTGAAGCTGGGCGTCGGGGTAAAAAACGTGTTCAACCAGGAACACTACACCCGCTCCAGCGACAACAACTCCGGGATCTACCTGGGTGAACCGCGCACGTTCTTCGTGCAGGCCAGCGTCGGCTTCTGATGCGTGCCTGATCCCAGGTATCGACAGTGACGAGGGGGCGCAAGCCCCCTCGCCATAGCCCTTCTTCCTACTCTTTTTCTAACGATTTTCTGCGTCCGCAGGAACTGAATCCGACAGGTCTACCACACAAGGAGGTGCCCACTTTCCATGGGATACCTTGTATCGCCGAGGTGTCTTTGAGCCGGGAGTGAATCGTGTCAATACGCCGAACTGGAGATGCCTATGTCGGTAACCTTATCCAACTCAACTGTTGCCAACCCCTCTGATAACGCCGCGCAGCCGCATACTGATGCCGCCACATCGACGCAGTCACGCTCACGCTCCGGGCAGGGGTCGATCCACATCAGCTTCAACTTGCCACAGAATGGGATCGGCCCGGGATATTCGAATTGGACGACGACGCAGAGCACGATGGATCGCCATGGTGCCGCCAACAACTCATTCCGGGCGTCCTATGCAAACTCGTTCCTGGGCGGGCTGATCGGACAGCTTCAGGACTTTCTGCACAAGCTGTTCAATCCGTTCCGGCCTCACCCCGGTTATGGTCGTCCTGATCCCTCCATTCCACTCAGGCCTCTTCCCGGACACTGCCGTCCGACCCCCTGCAAGCCTGACCCGGGATACGGTCGCCCGGACCCACACTTTTCGAGGCAAACCCCCGATCAACTGGGGAACCTCCTCAAGAACAAATTTGATGCGTTCACGGTGCCGGGCCAGCCCTTCATCACAAAACAAAGCCTGGAGGAGATGGCGGGCAGACGGTTGACCAACGACCAGGACCGTAATGAGAACATTCTGTTGGCCCGGGAACTGCTGCGACGCCCAGACGTAATACAAGCCTTTGACCGAGCCGGCAGGACCGGTGATCTGGATGGTCGAATCTCCCGGCGGGACCTCAACGCCGTGCTCGACTCCGGCAACGCCTTGAAGTACAAGACCGACAAACAGCTCGCCGAACAGATGTTGAAGGACTTCGACGCCCTGAAGGGTATCTGGAGCCGCTCCATCAGTATCAAAGATTTGAAAAAATTGGCCGCATCGTCGTCGAGCGACCCAAAGCAACAGCGGCTCATCGAGTTGGCCAAGGAAGTCACTCAGCGCTCAAGCCTGTTAACGCTGATGGACTCTCTTGACCGGTATGACGGCAAGATCGGCAGAGCCGCCCTGCGCCACCTCTCTCTGAACCTGTTTTAGCTCGATCACGCCGCGACCCTCTCGCGGCGTGATGACCTGCCTTGATCAATCCGCTGCTTTCAAACTCTCAGCCAGGGCTCAGACATGGCTACACCTTCGTGTGGATCGCACAATCCTGGCTATCAGCCAGCCTGTCTTGCGCCGACGGGCAGCGATACCCTGCAACCGCCCCCCGTTGCCGCACCGGGCAAACGGTGCGAAGAGGGCGCCGAAGCCCGGCGAGTGAAGAACTTCACCGGGCAGCACACGTTCCAGGCGCCGGCGGCTGACGACTTCATCAAAGGCATGTTGCCGCACGGGCAGTTGCCTGCCTCCCACGCGCCTGGGTTACGCCCGTTGCGCGCGGTGATGGGCGCTATGGTCGCAGCGATCAAAGGCCTTTGGCAGGAGACGAAACCGACCTGGCCAGGGTCTCGAAAAGCCGACTGATTCTTCGGTTTTTACATGTTGTCATTGGAACGCTGCTCTATCTCGGAACCATTGCCACCGGCACACCACACACCTTTGGCCTGTTTTCACCTGAGCGATACGGCGATTGCCGGGATGATGACCAGGTCAATGTGGAACCGGAAAATGGTGGAGATGAATCATGACAATCAACGGCGGGTCGGTCTGCCAGCACCTCGGTGCTACACCCTGTATTGCCCCGGCACTGGACGGCGGTACACGGGCAATTCACGCCGCTTCAAGTGAACCCGGTGAGGCTGCGCGAAAGCACAGCCATCAATCCGGCGGGGCGCCTGTCCGCTCATCAGGCTATCGGCCTCCTTTGCGGGGGGAGAGTCACTGCAGGAGTCTGCTGCAACACCTGGGGCTTCAGAACGAAGTGGCCAGCCGCCTCCGCGGGCCCAATCCCTACATTCGTTTGCCGGACAGCGATTTGGTGAGCGCGGCGAACGCCCAATTTGCCATGCTGAAAAAACTCCATGAGAACTGACGGACTGAAGCTGTCTTCACTGCAACGAATCGCCAGTAAAAAGCTCGGTGCCAGCCGAGAGGCCGACAGCGCTATCCTGCTTGCCAAGGCGATCATCCAGCGTCCGCGCCTGATCGATGCGATCCTCGACCAGGACGGCTACATCACCCGCGAAAGCCTGGCACAGGCCGAGAACGTCGTGTTCGGCAACAGCGATCCCAGTGCCTTCAGCCCGGACCCTTTCCACACAAAAAACAATGCCGATCTCGTCCGTCTGTTCAAGGAAATGTTCACCGAGTTACGGGACCGGTCGCGGGACCGCATGGGGTTTTTCGAGCAGATCTGCTACGTCAATATCGAGGTGCTGGCGATGATGAGCAAAGACCCGGATGAGCTCGACAGCCATGGCCAAGTTGTACTGGACCCGGCCACGGGGCTACCGAAGAAGAAATACGACGAACAGCAGGTGTATATGGCGAAAAACCTTGTGGACCGGCCGGGCTTGTTGCGGTCGCTGGAAAACACCGCCGACAGCGGTCGGCGAATTTTCGGCAGTCATCACCAGGCGGGCTGGCTCAGCAACAAAACCCTTGATCGCTGGCTGGAACTCCAGAAAGCCAAATGACCCCGGGTTGACGCCTCAATGTACGAGGCGTGATGGGGCTGGGTGGTCAGACCCGCAGTATTTTCCCGCTGATCGCCACACCGATCAGCAGTACGGCAATCAGCACAAAGGCAGTGCTCAAGCTGCTGCCATGGGCGATGAAGCCGATCACCGCAGGGCCGGCGAGAATGCCGGTGTAGCCCAGGGTGGTGATGGCGGGCACCGCAATGTGTTCCGGCATGACGGTCTGCTTGCCGACGGCGGTGTACAGCACCGGTACGATGTTCGAACACCCGGCACCGACCAGAGCATACCCCAGCAGGGCGGTTTCCCACGCAGGTAATAGCGTCGCCAACAGCATGCCGCCGGCGGCGAGCGCGCCACCGAATACAATCACCCGGGTTGCGCCCAGGCGGCGAACTATCCTGTCGCCGGTAAGGCGCCCGACGGTCATGGTCAAGGCAAAGGCTGCGTAGCCAAGGCCCGCATAGGCTTCGTCAAGGCCGCGCTCGGCGCTCAGGAACACCGCGCTCCAGTCCAGCACGGCGCCTTCGGCAAGAAACACGATGCAGCACAGGCAGCCGATAAACAGCACCACGCCGTGGGGCACGGCAAAGGCCGGCCCGGAGCTTTCACTGCCGTAAGGCAGCAGGTGTGGCCCGGCCTTGAGCAAGGCCACTACGATGACGACGATCACGGCGAGGGTGGCCTGCAACGGCGACCAGCCCAACCCCAGCAGCCCGCTGACACCTGCCGCCCCGACGATCCCGCCCAGGCTGAACAGCCCGTGGAAGCCCGACATCATGGTCTTGCCGCTGGCTCGTTCGACCATCACCGCTTGCAGGTTGACCGTGGAGTCCACCGTGCCCAGGCCGGCACCAAACACAAACAGCGCGGCCATCAGCAACGGAATCGAGGTGACGGTGGCCAGCATCGGCAGGCCCAGGCAGATCAGGAGGGTGCCGCCGGTGGCCACTCGCCGGATACCGTAGCGCGACGCCAGGGCCCCGGCGACCGGCATCGCGATCATCGAGCCCACCCCCAGGCACAACAGCAAAAGGCCGAGGGTGCCCTCATTGAGTTGGGCGCGGGCCTTGGCATAAGGCACCAGTGGTGCCCAGGCGGCGATGCCGAAGCCGGCGATGAAAAACGCGATGCGGGTCGACATTTGTTCCAGCCGCCCGGGTACCACGGGCGCTGGGGTGCTGATGGCGGTCATGAAAAATCCTTGGTTTTGCGTTCAACGAACGATGTGCAGCGCAACATCCTTGCACATCAGGCCGTATCGAGCGAGCCGGGTTCCCTTGGCATGCCTGAACACAGGGCCAAACATTTTTTCCAGGATCATGGAACGCGACGGGCCTTTCCAACCACTATCAGTTCGTAGGACAAGTAACAACTTGAGGTGCGAGGTGGCCTGGAAGGTGCGTAATCCCCGCGAGAACTGGTGAACCCCGGGCTTCCAGCGACGGATTACCACCTTCCAGGCCGATCCTCTCACTTCAGCAGCCGCGCCAGTTTGCCATCCCGCACCTGCAACACTTCAAACAGGCCCAGGGCCTGCAGGGCGGGGAGGGCTTGCAGGATGTCCTGTTCGGCCAGCAAGCGCTGCTCGTCCGGGGTGGCCGGATCGCACCAGGTTCTGGCGTTGGCGAGGAATGCGCCCACCGTGCCCTTGCGCACGGTCACGCCATTGAATTGGCCTTGGTCGAGATGGTCGGGAAGCGCGTCTTCTGCACGCATGGCGGAGCCCTCAATGAATGAATCCGCAGTCTGGGCGTGCGCAAATGGCTACACTGCCTTATCCAGGTCATTCAATACGGTAAAGCTGCCATATGCCGTCAACACTCGTTTCAGCCCAGCTCGCCAATGCGACCGGCGGTCCGTTGCTGGTGGCGACGTTGCGCAGCAGTCCGGTAGCACGCACCACGGCCCTTCATCAGCATGCCCGCGGGCAATTGCTCGGAGCCCAGCGCGGGTTGTTGTCGGTGCAGGCGGCGCACCAGCATTGGGTAGTACCGGCCACCCATGCGGTGTGGATTGCCCCCGATTGTTCCCACGCCTTGCGTTCCCACGGGCCGTTTGATGGCTGGAGTGTGTATGTCGAACCCCAGGCATGTGCAGGGCTGCCCCGACAGACGTGCGTTATCGCCACGTCGGCCTTGTTGCTGGAAGCCGTCAGGCGCGCGGCAACCTGGAGCCAGCTGCTGCTCGAGCCGCCACAGTCACGGATCGCCCAGGTGATCCTTGATGAAATCGCCGGGTTGCCCCAGGAACCATTCGGCTTGCCGCTGCCCCGGGACCCGCGCCTGTTGCGCATCGCCCAGGCGCTGGCCGACAGTCCCGACGACAACCGCCTGCTGGAACACTGGGCGCAGTGGGCCGGTGTCTCGCCGCGTACCCTGGCCCGGCGGTTTATTGCCGAGACCGGGTTCACCTTCAGCCAGTGGCGCCAGCGCGCGCGATTGTTGCGCGCCCTGGAGTTGCTGGCGGCGCATGCACCCGTGACCCGGGTTGCGCTGGACCTGGGTTATGAAAACGTCAGTGCCTTTATTGCGATGTTCCGGCGTACGTTCGGGACGACGCCGGGGCGGTACTTCACGGATGGCGCAAGCGACTACGGGCATACACCGCCACAATCACGAAACACCCCATAGGCAACAGGTAAGCCAGCGCCACTGTGCTGTTGTCCGCCACCTTGCCCATCAAGTAGGGCATCAGGGCGCCGCCGACGATCGCCATGATCATGAACGAACTGCCGCGCTTGGTGTGCGGCCCGAGGTTCTTCACGCCCATGGCGAACAGCGTCGGGAACATGATCGACATGAAGAAGAACACCGCGATCAGCGCGATCACCGAGATACCTTCCAGGCCGATCACCACCAGGCCGCACAACGCGATATTGATCAGTGCATAAATCAGCAGCAGCTTCTGCGCGCTGACCCGGCCCATCAGCCAGGTACTGAAAAAGCGCCCGAACATGAAGGCCAGCATTGCGATCGACAGCAGGTAGGCGGCTTGCTGATTGCCCATCTGTGCCCAATGCTCGGTGACGTAGTTGATGAAAAATGCGCCGACTCCGACCTGGGCCGCCACATAGAAAAACTGCGTGATCACCCCACCGACGAACTCCCGGTGCTGCCACAGACCCTTGCCGGCCGTCGGTTGCAGTGCCTGTTCCTGCGCGCGCAAATCCGGCAGCGGCGTGCGGGCGATCAGCAGCGCCACCAGCAGTACCAGAACCGCGATCACCACGTAGGTGGTCTGCAACGAACTCATGTCCGAGGCCGGTGTGCTGCCGGCGCTGAAGAACATCGCGCCGCCAATCAGCGGGCCGAAGAACTGGCCAAGGCCATTGAATGATTGCGCCAGGTTCAACCGCCGCTCGGCGCCCTGGGGTTCGCCCAGCACGGTGGCATAGGGGTTGGCAGCGGTCTCCAGGCAGCCCAGGCCGCAGGCGATGACAAACAGCGCGAACAGGAAAAACGGAAAGCTCGCCGCCGCAGCCGCCGGCATGAACAGCAGCGCGCCCGCCGCATACAGGCACAGGCCCAGCAGGATCCCGGCCTTGTAGCCGTGGCGGTCCATCAACAACCCGGCCGGCAAGGCGATCAGGAAGTACGCGCCGAAATAGGCGCTTTGCAACAGCCCGGACTGGGCCTTGCTGACGTGCAGGACTTCCTGGAAGTGCTTGTTCAGTACGTCGAGCAAACCGTAGGACAAGCCCCAGAGGAAAAACAGACTGGTCACCAGCATCAGCGCCCAGCGATAGGTCGGCACGGCACGGGTGCCTGGCAGGTGTGTATCTTTGCTTAACATGACGCTTCTCCTGTTGTTTTTATGGGATCAAGGCGTGCGATGCAGCGGGTATCAGGGTTGGTCGGTAAGGCGGAAAATCTGCTCCAGGGGCTGCCATTTGCCGCCGGGGTCAGTCCACGGCGTGGGGGCCTGGAAGCGCCACATCAGGGTTTCCCAGGCTTGCACGTCGGGGTTGGCGCGTGCAGCGTGGTCCAGCCCTTCGAAGCTGAACCCGGCCGCGGTGTCCATGACCATGAACAGCCGCGTGCCCAGGCGCCAGATCTGCATTTCCAGGATTTGCTGGCTGCGCAGATGCTCTGCCACGGCAGGCCAGATGCGTCGATGCAGCTGCTGGTACTCGGCGATCAATGCCGCATCGTCGATCAGGTCCAGCGCCAGGCAGTAACGTTGGCCGCTCATGTCAGCGCCCGGTCGAGGTGGGTGTAGCCTCCATCCACCACCAGCCACTGTCCGGTGGTGTGGGAGGCGCGGGGTGAGAGCAGGAACAGCACGCTGTCGGCAATTTCCTCGGGAGTGGTCATCCGTTTGCCCAAGGGGATTTTTTCGACGATGGCGGCGAGCTTGGCCTCGGGGTTGTCGAAGCCGTCGATCCAGCGTTGATACAGCGGCGTCAGCACCTCGGCGGGCACCACGGCATTGACCCGGATGCCGAACTCCAGCAAGGAGGCGGCCCATTCCCGGGTCAGTGACAGCTGCGCACCTTTTGCGGCGGTATAACCGCTGGTACCGCCCTGGCCGGTGAGGGCCGTCTTGGAGCTGATATTCACGATTGCCCCGCGGCTGGCCTTGAGGGCATCGAGGCACAAGTGGGTCATCAAGTAGTAATGAATCAGGTTCTTTTCCAGGGATTCGACGAACGCTGCACGGCCCGCATCCAGGCCCACGCCGTCGTTGACCCCGGCGTTGTTCACCAGGCCGTCGATGCGTCCGAAACGTCGCAACACTTCGTTGACGGCTGCGCGGCAGGCGTCCTCATCGCGCAACTCGACACGGATGAAGTGGCTTTGACCGTGCTGCTCAAGCTCGGCCGCGAAGGCCGGCGACAACGGTTGATGGCCGAAAATTACCGGGATTGCGCCTTCGGCAATCAATCCCAGGGAAATGGCGGCGCCAATCCCCGAGCCGCCGCCGGTGACGATGATCACGCGGTCTTGCAAATGCAGATTCATGGGCAGTTTCCTTCAAGGTGATAGACCCGCTGGGCCGTGCCGCCCCAGATGGCCTGCTGTTCATCGGGCGACAGTGGGCCGAGGGTTTGTTGCAGCAATTGGCAGGTGCCCTGGTATTCCCCGGCCAGCAGGCACACCGGCCAGTCCGAACCGAACATCAGGCGCTCGGCGCCGAACAATTCCAGCGCCAGTTCGATGTAGGGGCGCAGGGCTCGGGCGTTGCGTTGCTCGGGCCCGGCTTCGGTGAGTAGGCCCGACAGCTTGCAACTGACGTGGGGCAGGGCGGCCAGTGGCGCCAGGTGTTCGGCCCAACCGACGGGGCCGTTGGCGATGTCCGGTTTGCCCAGGTGGTCCAGCACCAGATGATGCCGGTCGTGGCGCTGGCACAGGACTGTCGCGGCGTCGAGGTCGGCGCAGCGGATCAGCACCTCGTAGACGTAGCCTTGTTGCTGCAGGTGTTGCAGGCCACGGGAGAACCTGGCGTCGGCCATAAAGCTGGCAGGCGTAGGCTCATCCTGAATCTGATGCCGAAAGCCCTTGAGTCCCGGTGCGTCGCGCCACTGTTCGAGGTGCTGTTCCAGGCGTGGGTCGCACAGGTCGACCCAGCCGACGACGCCGAGTATCCATGGGTGCTGCCGCGCCATTTCCAGCAGCGCGTCGGTTTCCTGCTCACCGGCGCGGGCTTGCACGGCAATGCAGCCATCCAGGTCGGCAGCGTCGAGCAACGGCCGCAAGTCCTGTGGGAGAAAGTCCCGCCGCAGGTCAGCCTCAGCCGTACCGATCCACGGATAATCAGCGGCCCGGTAGCGCCAGAAATGCTGGTGCGCATCGAGCCTCAAAGGTGATGGGGACGACATTGTTATTGTGCTCCGTCCATTCAAATTGCGGTTCAGCTCACGGCCGGTGGCGGTATTGCTCCCGGGACGCGGCTTTCATCTGGATCGAAAAGCCCGGCGCCTTCGGCGGCAGATAGGCCGCACCGCGCACCACGCAAGGTTCCTCGAAATGCTCGTGCAAATGGTCGACATACTCGATCACCCGGCCTTCGTGGGTGCCGGCAATGCACAGGTAGTCGATCATCGACAGGTGCTGCACGTACTCGCAAAGCCCGACACCGCCGGCATGCGGGCACACGGGCAGGCCATATTTGGCCGCCATCAGCATCACCGCCAGCACCTCGTTGACCCCGCCCAGGCGGCAGGCGTCAATCTGCACCACATCAATGGCTTCGCGCATGATCAATTGCTTGAAGATGATCCGGTTCTGGCACATTTCGCCGGTGGCGACCTTGACCGGCGCCACGCCCAGGCGAATCTTGCGATGGCCCTCGATATCGTCGGGGCTGGTGGGTTCCTCGATGAACCACGGCTTGGCAAACGCCAATTCGCGCACCCAATCGATGGCAGTGTCGACTTCCCACACCTGGTTGGCGTCAATCATCAATTGGCGGTCCGGGCCCAATACTTCGCGGGCGATGCGTACGCGCCGCAGGTCATCCTGCAAGTCGTGGCCGACCTTGAGCTTGACGTGGTTGAAGCCGGCATCCACCGCTTCCTGGCACAGCCTGCGCAGCTTTTCGTCGCCGTAACCGAGCCAGCCGGCGGAGGTGGTGTAGCAGGGGTAGCCATTGGCTTGCAGGTCGGCCAGGCGTTCAGCCTTGCCTTCGGCGCGTTGGCGCAGCAAGGCCAGGGCTTCGCTGGAGGTGATGCAGTCGGTGATGTAGCGGAAATCGATGCAGCGCACCAGCTGTTCCGGGCTCATGTCGGCGACCAGGCGCCACAGGGGTTTTCCTTCGGCCTTGGCCCACAAGTCCCACGCGGCATTGACGATCGCGCCGGTGGCCAGGTGGATCGCGCCCTTGTCCGGGCCGATCCAGCGCAACTGGCTGTCACTGGTGACATGCCGCCAGAAGCGGCCCATGTCTTCGGCGATCCATTCCAGGGTCAAGCCCACCAGCAGCGGCTGCATGGCCTGGATCGCCGCGCAGCAAATCTCGTTGCCACGGCCGATGGTGAAGGTCAGGCCATGGCCTTCAAGGGCCGGGTTGTCGGTCTGCAAAATCACATAGGCGGCCGAGTAGTCCGGGTCCGGGTTCATGGCGTCGGAACCGTCCAGGGACTGGGACGTAGGAAAGCGGATATCTTCGACGCGAATCGCGGTAATGGTAGTCATGAACGGCTCCTAGTCTCTTGTCAGGCGTCGACCGTGGTCTGGTTCTGTTCGCCGAGGCCTTCGATACCCAGGCGGATTTTTTGCCCGGGCTTGAGGTAGACCGGCACTGGCTTGATCCCCAGGCCGACACCGGGCGGGGTGCCGGTGGAAATCACATCCCCCGGTTGCAGGCTCATGAACTGGCTGAGGTAGCTGATCAGTTTGGGGATCTGGAAAATCATCGTGCGGGTGTTGCCGTTCTGGTAGCGGTGGCCGTCGACTTCCAGCCAGATCGACAGTTGGTGCGGGTCGGCGATCTCATCGCGGCTGACCAGCCAGGGGCCGAGCGGGCCGAAGGTGTCGCAGCCCTTGCCCTTGTCCCAGGTGCCGCCGCGTTCCAGCTGGAACTCGCGCTCGGAGACATCGTTGATCACGCAGTAGCCGGCCACGTGCTGCATGGCCTGGCTTTCCTCGATGTAGCGGCCACCCTGGCCGATCACCACCCCCAACTCCACTTCCCAGTCGGTCTTGGTGGAGTGGCGGGGGATTTCGATGTTGTCGTTGGGGCCGACGATGGCGCTGGTCCACTTGTTGAAGATGATCGGTTCGTCAGGGATGGGGGCGCCAGTTTCGGCAGCGTGATCGGCGTAGTTCAGGCCGATGCAGATGAATTTTCCTACCTGGCCGACACAGGCGCCCAAACGCGGATTGCCCGGTACCAGGGGCAGGCTCGCGGGGTCGAGTTCTTGCAGGCGAGCGAGGTTTTGCGGGAGCAGGGCGTCACCGGCGATATCACTGATGTGAGCGGACAAGTCACGCAGACGTCCATCAGCGTCCAGCAGGGCCGGGCGTTCCTGACCTTTTTCACCATAGCGCAGCAATTTCATGAGCAATCCTCTTATTGGAAGTGGGCGGTCAGTTGCTCCAGCCGCCGTCAATGATCTGGGTGGTGCCGGTGGTAAACGCGCTGGCATCGGAGCCAAGGTACAGCGCCAGCTGGGCAATTTCCTGGGGCGTGCCCAGGCGTCCCATCGGCTGGCGGGCGGTGAATGCGGCGTATACCTCGTCCTGTTGACGGCCTTCATGGCGGGCTTGTTCGACGATGCGTTGCTGCAGCGAAGGCGACTCCACGGTGCCCGGGCAGATAGCGTTGCAGCGGATGCGCTGGGTGACAAAGTCGGCCGCGACGGATTTGGTCAGGCCGATGACGGCCGCCTTGCTGGCGCAATAGGCAAAGCGGTTGGGCACGCCCTTGAGGCTGGAGGCCACCGACGACATGTTGATGATCGAGCCGCCGCCCGCCGCCAGCATCCCCGGCAGAAACGCGCGGATCATGCGGTACATGGCGGTGACGTTCAGGTCGAGGGCAAACGTCCAGTCGCTTTCCGGGCATTCGAGGATATTGCCGGCATGCACCACGCCTGCGCAGTTGAACAGCACATCGAGCGGGCCGATCTCGGCAGCAAGGCGTTGAATAGCGCTGGCGTCGGTGACGTCGAGCAAGACCGTTTGCGCGCCCGACAAGTCAGCGAGCGCCTGTTGATTGATGTCGGCTGCAATCACTTCGGCCCCTGCCGCCAGATAGGCTTCGACGCTGGCGCGGCCAATGCCCTGGGCGGCGGCGGTGATCAGCACGCGTTTACCGGTGAGGTCCATGACAGACTCCCTTGATTATTGTTATTGGCTCAATGGTCAGGCCATTGAGGGCGTGAAACACCTGCATCTGCGGCATAGCGAACCCTGGTGGGTTTGCTATGATCAGCACACTGGAAACGATCCAATGGTCAGGCCATTGATCCAATTTTTAGCATGGGTCATCCCGGTCAACAAGCGGCTTTTTTGCGGGTTGATCGCTTTGACCGTGCTGTGCATGAATCGAGCTGAGCCTAGATGCCATTTCAAGTGATTGATAACCAACGTCTTTATCGACAGATTGCCGACCAGTTGCGGGCGTTGATCGACAGCGGAGAATTTCCGCCGGGCAGTCGACTTCCCGCTGAGCGTGAACTTGCCAAACTGCTGGGCGTGAGTCGCGCTTCCGTGCGTGAGGCGATGATTGCCCTGGAGGTGATCGGCCTGGTAGACGTGCGGGTGGGCAACGGCGTGCTGGTGTGTGAACCCGTGCAACCGACAGTCAGCCAGGAACCGGTGATGGCCCAGGCCACCCGGGATCAATGGAAAGAGTTCGATCCGGAACTCAACCTGCACGTCGACTTCAATGCCGAGATTCCACCGTTTTCCCTGCTCCAGGCCCGTCGCCTGATTGAGCCGGAAGCCGCCGCCCTGGCCGCCAAACATGCCACCGACGAAGAGCTGGCGGGGATCCGCGAGGCCTTCGAGCGTAATGTGCAGGACAACCGCGACGGCTCCCATACCCATCCGGGCGATCGCCTGTTTCACATTCGCATCGCCCAGGCCTCAGGCAATCCGGCGTATGCGTTGATGATTGCGCACTTGCTGGGGCATCGTTACGGCAGCATGTTCCAGCGGTTGCAGGCGCATTACACCTCGGACGACATGCCCCATCGCTCGGAAGACGAGCATCGCAAGATCCTCGATGCACTGGAACAGCGAGACGTGGAGGGTGCGCGACAGGCGATGCGCAAGCACCTGGAAGAGGTGGTACGAATCTTTATGCGGACTGCGCAATGACCCTGTTCTACGACGCCCGCGGGAATATCTACGGGGTGGTAAGCCCGGCGCAGTTACGCAGCAAGGGTATCGACGTGCCGGACCGTGCCGACTTGGCCGCTGGCACCCGAGGTGTTTGGGCATTGGCGGCGATTGCCGCCGAGTGCGGTTGGGACGAGTTGCCGCGCCCGGCCGAGGCCAAGGCGCATCGTTGTGACGGTTTGTTGGTGGGGCCGTTCCAGGCCGCGCCGCCTTTTGACCTGTTGATCGTCAACACCGACGGTTCCCTGGCCGAACGCAGTGGCAATGGCCTGACGATCTTTGCCCAGTCGTTGACCGACCAGGGATTGATGGCGCAAGGCTGTGAGTTGCGGGTGCATCACGACAAGACAGACGCACTGTCGCCGGTGGTTACGCGGGTTGAGCCGGCGGAGTACGAACAGGTGCAGGGCTTTTGGCTGGCGCTCGGGCGTCCCGAGTTCGGGCCTTTGGCGGTAGGGGCTGTTGGTGTGGGCGCGGTCTCGCTTGAGGGAACTGAGGTGAGCCATGTTTCGCCACTGGCTGCGCTCAACCCCGAGTGGAATCACAGCCAGTTTGTGCGTGTGGGCAACCCGCATTGTGTGACGCTGGTACAGGACGCGTCAGCGTTGCCGGACAACGCCCAGCTGCATCGATCAGCCTGGTTCGATCCGCTGAGGGCGATTGCTTTCGCACCGCCTGCCGGGGCCGGCCAACCTTGTATTTCCGGGGTCAACCTGCAATGGGTCGCCCGGGATTCAGGCAATCGCGTGATCGCGCGGGTGTTTGAGCGTGGTGAGGGGCCCACGGCGTCCTCCGGGACCAGCGCCAGTGCGGTGGCATGCGCCGCCTGGTCTGTAGGATGGGTGACGGCGGGTCAGGTGGCGGTGGTGATGCCGGGCGGTACCGCACCCGTACGGTTGCAAGCAGAGCTGGGTGAGTTGCTGAGCGTTAGCCTGTTCGGGACTGCGCGGCTGCAGGAAGTTTGAAAAAGGCAGTGGCGGGCTTAATCATCTTTGTCAGCTGTTTCTCTATAAATAAGCAGCTCTGGTGAATGGTGGTGTAAGAGTATTCTCGTTAGTCAGTACCGGCTGTTTAACTGCATTTCTGTATTTATAAAAGACCCTTCCAATATCAATGTACGAATCTTCTTTTTTATTTTGAGGCGGCCGAATTTCGCCTGAAATCGCTAGTATTCCTGGGGTTCAGGCACTTTTTATCGGCTTCGAATTGAGTGGCTTTATCTGCGTTTTACGGGAGAAGTTATTTCAGCTCGACAATGAATGGCGGGTAACAACGGATGTTCAATACGCTTGTTTCGTCACGTTTCAAACTGGTCGTTGCAGGAATGAACCAGGCATTTCAGGTGCTGGCTTTTAAAGGCAGCGAAACGATTGACCAGCCTTTTTTTATTGAAGTGCAGTGGGTCAGTGAAAACCCCAGCCTGGATCTGGAGAAGTTACTTCACCAACCGGCCTATCTGGATTTTGGCGAGCCCGGTGAAGGCCTGCACGGGCAAATCTACAGCGTTGGCCGGGAAGGCCCGGGGCAGCGGCTGACCCGCTACCACCTCACCCTTGCGCCGCGCGTGGCGTACCTGGCCCATCGTTGCGACCAGCGGATTTTCCAGCAGCGCAGCGTGCCGCAAATTATCGCGGCAGTGCTTGAGCAGCACGGCATCCTTGCTGATGCCTATACCTTCGAACTGGGGCCGGTGGTTTACCCACCGCGTACGTTCTGTGTGCAATACGCGGAAACCGACCTGCACTTTATCCAGCGGTTGTGCGAGGAAGAGGGCATTCACTACCACTTTCGCCACAGTGCAGACGCCCATGTACTGGTGCTGGGTGATGATCAGACGGCGTTTCGTCGTTTGCCGGCGCAACGCTACTGCCCGGCCGGAGGCCCGGCTGCCGAAACGCTGGTGATCCAGCGTTTCGATGTGCGCCTGGCCACGCGCAGTGCTCAGGTTGTTCGGCGTGACTACGACTTCGAACATCCGTCGCTGCGCTTGCAGGAGCAGGCCGGGTCTTTCCCGGCACTTGAAGACTATCAATACCCTGCGGGATTCACGGGGCATCTGCGAGGTTCGCAGTTGGCCCGGCGTGGCCTGGAACGTCATCAACGCGACCGTCATCGGGCCCTGGGCCGCAGTGACCAGCCGGCTTTGCGCAGCGGGCATTTCCTGGAACTGCGCGGCCATCCGGACCGCACCTGTAATGACTTGTGGCTGATCACCGGCGTACGTCACGAAGGCTATCAACCGCAGGTGCTGGAGGAGGCGGTGGTGGATGTCGAGGCATTCCACGGCTACCGCAATCGATTTACCGCAACGCCCTGGCGCGCCGCTTACCGCCCGCCGCTCAAGCACGTCAAACCGCGTATCAGCGGCAGCCAGACCGCAACCGTCACCGGGCCCGAGGGTGAAGACGTGCATTGCGACGCTCACGGCCGGGTGAAAATTCGCTTTCATTGGGACCGCCTGGACCAGCACGACGACAAGAGCAGCTGCTGGGTGCGTGTGGCGTCCGGATGGGCGGGTGACAGCTATGGCGCGGTGATGATCCCGCGTGTGGGCATGGAGGTACTGGTGACGTTCCTGGAAGGTGATCCAGACCGGCCAGTGATCAATGGTTGCCTGCCCAATACCTTGCAGCCTGTTGCCTATCCGTTGCCCCAACACAAGACCCGCAGTGTGCTACGCAGCCGCAGTTCGCCGGGCGGGGCGGGGGCCAACGAGCTGCACCTTGAGGACCGCAGCGGCCAGGAGCTCATCTACCTGCGCGCCCAACGCGATCTGGAGCAGCAGGTCGGCCACGACAGTCGGCTGGAGGTGGTGGGCGAACGTCGGGAAACCATCCACGGCTTGAGTGCCACCACCCTGGGAGGCGAGGAACACCGCAGCATCGCCGGCGACCGCAAGGTTCGGCTTGGGGCTGATGATCACTTGCACGTGCAGGGCAACAGCCAGACCCTTGTCGGCCAGACCCTGGTGATCGAAGCGGGGCAACAGGTCCATCTGAAGGCGGGGGCCAATCTGGTTATCGATGCCGGTGCGCAGTTGAGCTTCAAGGCCGGTGGTGAGCATTTGCTGATTCAGGCCGGCGGGATTTTCAGCAGTCGGCCGATCACGTTGGGCGGTGCGCCTGCCGTGATTCGCACAGCCAACCCAGTTGGACCGGGTGACGTGGCTGCTTCGTCCGCATTTGCAGCGGATGGGCCGAAGGTTTCGGTTATCCAAGGCGCAGTCATGGAGCTGGCCAGAAGACTGGATGCGGACTTCTGTCCAGTGTGCGAGCGCTGCCGTGAAGGCCTGTGCGAATCCACGGGGAGGGCGGCTTGATGGAGATCGCGCCTGGCCAGTGGATGGCTGAACAGCAGCAGGCAGGGCGCCGGCTGTGCCTGGTTCTACAGGGTGAAAGCGATGCGCGTGGGGTACTGCTGGCGACACGCACGGTCGCTGAGTATCGCTGCCTCTTTGGTGAAACCGTCGCATCGGAAATGGCAGCGGATGGGCCGATGCTCCTGTTGCTCGACCATGTCAGCGAGCCCGCATTGGTGGGTTTGCTGCAAAACCCCCAGCGTAATTGGGGCTGGTTGGGCAGCCTGCCTGGTGATGATTTATCGGGTGTTACCCGGCACTGGCGCGACAGGTTGGTGGTGGGAGCGGCGGGCAGTCAGGCGCTGTACCGCTTCCACGATAACCGCACCTTGGCGCGGGCCTTGGTTCACCTGCCTGCTCGGGACTGGCCTGTTTTTCTCGGGCCGCTGATCGGCGTGTGTTACTGGCAGGGTGAGCGTTGGAGTTGTGTCGATAACCCGGCTCCGGGGGCGTATCCGGTACCCGATCCTGCGCCGTGGCTGGAGGTGCCGAATCCCCAGGCGGGAGTGATTCTGCAAGCCAATATCCTGCGTTACCTGCTGGCCGAGTACAGCGAGGCGTTGAGCGCACTGGTTGAGTTTCAAGACCCGAGAGTCTGGTTGGCGCAGGTGCTGGAGCAAGCGCGGGCCTGGCAATGGGACAGGCCGGAACAGCTGGAGTTTTTGGTCGTGCGGCGGTTGTTGGAAGCCACTGGGGACGTACTTGTTCGATGGCAGCCGATGCGTGGGGAAGTGGCGGAGGATCATTTTCAGCGGGTGGTTGGGGAGTGGCGTCGGGTGGAGCGGGAGCAGCAGGATGCGTAGGGGATTTATGTCGGGCGTGTGGCGAGGGCTGTTCGTTTGTGGCGGGCTGGCTGTTTCTGGCTGTGCGATGAAGCCGGCGGACAGTTTCATCCTGGAAGTCGATTTGCCGGCGAATTTTCGCTTCAAGAGTGATGCGGCTTACCGGCCCGCAACGGGTGAGACCTGCACCCTGCCCAAACGCCGGGGCAAGCGGCCGGAGGACAAGGTTTTTGAAACCCTCGGCAAGCCGGTCGCCAATCGGGTGAGCTTTGAAGTACCACTGACGGAAGTGGTGGATGGGTGCCCGTTGGTGTTACGCAGTATTACGTTTGATATGTACGCGAAGTGGGGGGAGCGGTCGGCGGATGTCGGGGGGGATTTCGCAATTATTAATGTGCGGGATCGGTTGGAAGAGGGTATGGCCGGAATGCCTGAGCCGGGTGTTCAGGAGTTATGGGGGCGGTGTCAGTGGTTTTTCAGGACGATCGGACCGCTGCATGCGATCAGGAAAATCCTTATGTGTAATTCGTTGGACGCCATTGGACAGCCGAGTAAGTCACGAGCAGGAGGCTTTGTACAACGGGATCAGTTAGAGGGGAAAACACTGAGGATGGTGCTGGCAGTAGCAAGCGAGGAGCTACCCGCTGTAGACGACAACTGGGTTGCCGTTCCGGGAGGCTGGAGACGCTGTATGGGGGAAAGCTTGGACGATGTGTTTGCGTATTGCCGTGGGAATACTACTGATTTCAAAGCTATCAAAATGCCGGATGGACGCGTATGCGACGTCTATCCAACGTGTACAGAATAGGAGGCTTATTCATGAAACAGGATGCATGGAAGCAACCGTTTTTTAGCGACAAGGCACCTGCTTGTTCGTTAAGAGGACATTGGGCAAGTTTCTGCTTAGTAGATGAGTTTGGGGACGGAAAGGCCTACGGCGGTCTGCCTTACACATTTTATGACAGTGCGGGGTGTGAGTACTTCGGTCGTTTGGATGGTGAGGGCTTTGCCAGGCGAGATGATTTTTACTGTGGTCCGCTCGTCATTAAGTTGGATGAACACTACTCCGGTTCAGAAAAGCCTTATACCGATTTGATGACGCGTCTGGCTTACAAGCTACCCATCACCGAGCTCCAGGTTCGTGCGGAACAAACCCGCTTTCTCCGGGCCGATGGCCAGCGTGTCGAACGAAGCCTTTCGAAAAATCAGACGGACCTGTTCTATCAGGTCGAAGTACGTGATCTGGTCCGATACGCCGCTCACTTGCCACGCATCGTATCCCGTACTCATCGGCCCCCGCGACATGCACTAAAAATGATGGCCGACCTTGGATTCGGGCCACCCCAGCCGACGTTGGTTGGTGTCGTTTTATTTCCCAACCGGCACACAGTACTTGAGGTTCGCCCATTGCGAGCACTGCGCCCTATGCTGTCCATCGAGGATCAATTCTGTGCCTTGAACCTCTATCAGTTGGCACTTATGTCCACGTTGAGCTATTGCGATTTTGGACAGGAGCCCCCAGCAAAACCCATAGACCAAGTCAGCTTTCAACGGGACCCTAGCGTCGGTCATTTCTTTGCCGACAGACTATCGGGCTATCAGGAACCCTGGAAGGTCGATGCTAAGCAAGTACAACACTTTTATCCGTTATTGGAAGAGGTACCGTATTCCCTGCGTTTCGAAATTTTGCCCTTCGATCCTGAGTTGTATCAGCAAAATCGCTCCGAGTTGGGTGAAGAGCAGGAACATCCAGCACGTCTGCACTTTTTCGACGACGAAAAGGATGGCACTGATACTCA
This sequence comes from Pseudomonas sp. IPO3774, assembly GCF_013386835.1. Taxonomy (NCBI): domain Bacteria; kingdom Pseudomonadati; phylum Pseudomonadota; class Gammaproteobacteria; order Pseudomonadales; family Pseudomonadaceae; genus Pseudomonas; species Pseudomonas sp. IPO3774. Next base: position 80,169 of record NZ_JACAQY010000007.1, on the reverse strand, counting down.
GGCATTTATCAGTCATCACGATGAAGTGATCATTATTGCCGTAAGGGGCACGGCCAGCGGAGTCGACATACTGAGGGATGTAAATGCCCATCAAGTGAATTTCATTGATGGTGTCGGCAAGGCTCATGAAGGCTTTTACCAGGCTTATCAAGCCATGCATGATTTTGTACGGCGCTACCTTGACCAATTTTATACAGGGCAGCGCATCGTGATTTGCGGGCACAGCCTCGGCGGTGCGATTGCCTTGTTACTGGCTGAGGGATTACGTCGAACCGAAGATACCCACTACAACATCCTCCTATACACCTACGGAGCCCCCCGAGCTGCCGACTCCGAATTCACCGACGGTGCCTCCGCTCTGGTGCACCACCGCATCGTCAATCACAGTGACCCTGTCCCGAGTGTGCCTGCGCCCTGGATGAACACCACCGCCAAAATCTGGATTCCTGGCGCCGTGGTGCTATTCAGTAACCCAGCGCCCGGGGGCCTGCTGTTTGCCTTGGGCCTGGTACGGCTGACCGGCAACCCTTACCAGCATCACGGCGCGCAGCAGCACATCATGCCGATACTCCTACCGGACGGTACACGGTCCTCCGTTTTGTGGACCCCTGGCTGTGAATCCATTGAGGACGCAGCCTGTAAACGCGCATTGAGGCTCAATGGCGATATGCCGGATCGCGCCAACCTCATCAAACAGCTTGTTCAGAGTGCCCATCACTCCATGGTCGTCAGCTACATCCCCGCCGCCTGGGCCACGTTGCGCCGCTGGCAACAAACACTCGACACCCATGGCACCCTCGTAACTGCCCGTGAGTTTGAACTGATCGACGAAGCCCTATTCACCATGCAGCACCAGCTACGGGAGCAACGAAAGAAACTGGATCTGCATCGCCCTGCCAACCAGCGTGGCTACGAACACCACGACCCCTTGAGCCAGGAAGTCGACCGGCTGAAAGACAGTCGCGACCGCCTGGCAACCCTCCGCTGGCGCCGCCTCCAGGCCCGCGACGTCTACGGCAGCCACGCTTCATCCCCAACCCTGCAATCCAGCCTGAAACGCTGGTTCGCTCACCCGCAAAATCGCGTACTCACCCAAGTGGCGAGCATCCCGCCACAATCGGATGATGGCTGGGGAAAGCCACAAACCCTCGATATAGATTCAATCGTATGAGCCTACAAAAACTCCACCTGCGCCGGCCGGCGTTTCATCAACACTTTGCCCGCTCGAATCGAATACAACGGCAAGCCCTGGCTGCGAATCATTTCATAGTCGCTGTCTGCAGACAGGATCAACAGGTTCGCCGGGCGTCCCGGTTCCAGGCCATAACGATCCCCCAGGGCCATCGCCCGGGCGCTGTTGTCGGTGACCAGGTCGAGGGCACTTTGCAGGTTGCGGTAGCCAAGCATGTGGCAGATATGCAACCCGGCTTCCAGCACCCGCAAAATGTTGCCGTTACCCAAGGGATACCAAGGGTCGACGATGGAGTCCTGGCCGAAGCAGACGTTCATGCCAGCCTCCAGCAGTTCGTTGACCCGGGTCACGCCGCGGCGTTTGGGGAAGGTGTCGAAGCGGCCCTGCAAGTGGATGCTTTCGGTAGGGCAGGAGACAAAGCTGATGCCCGAATGCCCCAGCAGGCGGAAGAGTTTGGCGCAGTAAGCATTGTCGTAGGAGCCCATGGCCGTGGTGTGGCTGGCGGTCACGCGGGCGCCCATGTCACGGCTGCGGGCCTCTTCGGCCAGCACTTCAAGAAAGCGCGAGTGTGGGTCGTCGGTTTCGTCGCAATGCACATCGACCAGGCAACCGGTGCGTTCGGCCAGGTCCATCAGGAACTTCACCGAACTCACCCCTTGGTCACGGGTGTATTCAAAGTGCGGGATGCCGCCGATCACGTCGGCGCCCAGGCGAATGGCCTCTTCCATCAGCTCGCGGCCATTGCGGTACGACTCGATGCCTTCCTGGGGGAACGCGACGATTTGCAGGTCGATCAGGTGGCCGCTTTCCTCGCGTACTTCAAGCATGGCCTTGAGCGCGGTGAGGTCCGGGTCGGTGACGTCGACATGGGTGCGCACATGCTGGATGCCATGGGCGGCCAGGGTCTGGATGGTTTTTTTGGAGCGGGTCTTGGTGTCTTCCAGGGTGATGGTGGCCTTGCGCTCGCCCCAGCACTCGATGCCTTCAAACAGGGTGCCGCTCATGTTCCAGCGCGGCTCGCCGGCGGTCAGGGTGGCATCGAGGTGAATGTGCGGCTCGACGAAAGGCGGGACCACCAGGTTGCCGGCGGCGTCCAGGTCGTCGGGGCCTGCCAGGGGGGCCGCGCCTTGTTGGGTGATGCTGGCGATCCGGCCGTGTTCCAGGTGCAGATCATGCAGGCCTTCACGGTTGCGCAGGCGGGCGTTGATGATGTGCATGGGCAAGTTCCTCTTGGCAAAAAACAGTCAGGCAGACAGCCGCCAGATCATCAGCGCGATGCCGATGTCCAGGCGGTCATAAGCATTGTCCAGCGTCAGCCCGCACAGGGCTTCGATACGCTGGACGCGATGCGTCAGGGTGTTGCGGTGAACCGCCAGCCGTTGGGCTGCGGCCACAAGGTTACCATTCTCGTGGAACCAGGCCTCCAGGGTCGGCATCAGGCTTGGGCCATGGTGCAGGTCGTGGCGCAGCAGCGGCCCCAGGCGTTCGTTGAGGAACTGATCGAGCAGGGCGCGATCACGTACGCCACTGAGCAGCTTGAGCACGCCCAACTCATCGTAGACACACAGCCCGGCGCGTTCACTGAACCGTCGCGCAGCGGCCAATGCCTGGCGCGCCTCATCCAGGGCCTGGGCCAGGCGCGCGGGTGGGTGCGCGGCAGCACTCAGGCCGATAAACAGTTTCAACGGTGCCAGGCGCAGATTCAGTGCCTTCAACCAACCCGCCAACAACTGACGGTTGGCCAATGCCGCACCCGCGTCTATCGCAGGCAGCAGCAACGTCCATTGTCCGGCACGCCCCAGCACGGGCAGGCGCGACGGATGCTGCGCAGCAAACTGGCGCAGACGGCGGGTAATCGCATCGTGTTGTCGGGCAAGCTGCGTCTCGACCACTGGCGCCTCACCCTGGGCAAACAGCGCGTCGCTGCCGTCCAGTTGCAACTGGACGAGTTGCCAATGGCCGGCCAGCGGCATGTCCAACTGCGCAGCGCGGTGCAGCAGCAAATCCAGGGATTGATAATCACCGGCCAGCAGGCGCTCCAGCACATCGTGTCGCGAGCGCCCCAACTGCTGCGACTGGATCAACGCCGAACCGATGGCCTGGGTCACCAGTACCATCTTCAACGAGTAAGGCTGTTCGATCAGCGGCATGCCCGCCGCTTGCGCCGCTTCCAGCAAACGCTGGGGAATCGCCTGGATATAGTCCGGCCCCGTGAGGATCACCAGGCCGGCGACCTGGCGCTGACAGGCTTCGTCCAGCAGCACCAACAGATTGGCCTCGTCCCGTGGGTGATTGATACCGGTGACGAACACCAGTTCGCCCCCCAGCACCCATTCGGCAATGCCGCTGTTTTCTGCGACATAGGGCCAGCGCACCGTGTTCTCCAGGCCGGCTTCCCCGGCCCGCAGGCACATCGATTCAAGGCCGGGCAAGGCCAGCACATCGGCGACTGTCAGGCTCATGCCTGGACGTCAGCCAAAGGTGCCCGCACCCGCAATACGCTGGTCAGCACGATGTAGGTCAGGGACGCCGCCACGATCCCCACCAACGGCGCCACCCAGGGTGAATGAAAGGCCAGCACCGTACCCACGGCATAGGCGATCAGCCCTGGCCAGTTGAAGGCCGGCAGGCGTGTATCGGCCAGGCGCGGATAGTGGCCGCGGTAGCGATAGAAGAAATCCGCCATGATCACCCCGCCAATCGGTGGGATCACCGTGCCCAGCAGGATCAGGTAGGGCACCAGCATGTCGTACATGCCCAGCAACGCCAGCAGGGTGCCGATCACCGCACCGGCCAGGGTCACCGTTTTGCGGCGCTTGGTGCGCAGCAGGTTGCAGCCGGCGACGGCGAAGTTGTAGATGGTGTTGTCCTGGGTGCTCCAGATATTCAGCAACAGCATCGCCATGGCCGCCATGGCGAAGCCTTGTAGCAGCAACACTTCGACCACGTCGGGCTGCTGGTAGACGATGGCGCCATAGGCACCGATCAACACCATCAAGCCGTTGCCGATAAAGAAGCCGATCAGGCTGGCCAGCACCGCGACCCTGGCCGAGCGTGAGAACCGCGTCCAGTTGGTAGCCTGGGTCGCGCCGCTGACAAAGGTGCCGAACACCAGCGTGATAGCCGTGGACATGTCCAGCTCACCGGTCGGCACCACTGCCAGCAGTCCATCGAGCCCGCCGACCTTGACGGTGGCGACCCACATCGACAGAAACAACAAAATACCCATGGCCGGCACGGCGATGTAGGACAGAATCTCCAACCCGCGATAGCCCACGTAGGCCGTCGCGCAGAACACCATGCCAAACAGCACCATCAGCCCGAGTACGCTGCCCTGGCTCAACTCGAAATACTTGCCCAGTACTACGGCTGCGGTGGCGGTGCCCCAGGCGTACCAGCCGATCTGGGTAAAACCGAGAATCAAGTCGCTCAGCTTGCTGCCCACTTCACCGAAGCAGAAACGCCCCATCAATACTGAATTCAAACCGCTCTTGAACGCGATGTAACCCAGGCCTGCGGCGTAGATACCCAACAGCAGGTTACCCAGGGCCACGACGCCGAGCATCTGGGTAAAGCTGAAGGCCACCCCCAGCTTGCCGCCGGCGAACATGGTCGCGGTAAAAAAGGTAAAGCCCAGCAGCACCATGGCGGTGGAGGCCAGGCCTTTGCGGGCATGCATGGGCACCTCGCTGAGAGGGTAGTCATTGCCCGGTTCGTTCTGCGTCATGTGCCGTTCTCCCTGAATGAGTGACGCAGGCCTATTGCACCCGTCGTGCCAAGTGCCAGGCAGTGACGGGCGCACGGTCAGGACTGTGCAGGTTGCACAGTATTTATAGCCAAACAGGGGAAACACGCAGGCGGGATTGGTCCTTCTGCCCACTCAGGCGCGAAAGCGGTGCAGGGTGATACAAATTGGATCACCCGTGATTCAATCGAACAGGGTGTGAGTGGTCTGCCCGCGATGAAAGGCAAAAGCGGCCTCAAGGTCGCTTTCAATGGTGCGGCCACGGGACAGCGGCGGCAGATCGTCCAGGCTGAAGAAGCCAACTTCGGTGGTTTCGAAACCGGCCGCCGGCGCCAGTTGATCAACCCGTTCGCACAGAAAGTAGAGTTTGTAGAAGTCCCGGATATCCGGCCGGTACAAGCCTTTGGCCTTGTGGGTGACGCTGTACAGCGCCTTGGCCGTGACCGTCAGCCCGGCCTCTTCGCGAATTTCCTTGACGATGTTTTCAGCCGCCGACAAACCAATATCCGCATAACCGCCGGGCAATGCCCAGCAGCCATCCGTGAGCTCGCGGACCAACAGGATCCGGTCACCGTCAATCACTGCGCCCCGCACATCAATCATGGGCGTCGAATAACGTTTGGCAAAATCCGGCACCAGCCCGGTGATGCGCTCCAGCGGTACTTCGCCCAATTGCGCCAGCATGCTGTGGGCAATCTGGGCGATTTCCTCGAGGCGCTCGCGCTCGAAGTCATCGGTGCAGAAGTGCAGCCCCGTGGAGGCCAATGCTTGCAGGCGCTTGGCCTGGGCCAGCCAGGTGTTTTCCATGGGAGCTCCTTCAGTGCGAGGCGGTGAAGTCTTTATGCATGTAGACCCGACGCAGGCCGTTTTCCTCGGCCCGGTGGGTTTCCACATAGCCTTTGCGGGTGTACAGCGCGATGTTTTCGGTCATCGCTTCATTGGTGTAGAGACGGATGGAGCCATGCCTGGCCTGGCCTTCCGCGAAGCCCAGCAACAGGCGCCCGTAACCCAAGCCCTGGGCACCGGGGTCGACGGCCAGGTTATCCAGCAGCAGGTACTCATCGTGATGAATCAGTACGACAAAGCCGTGGACCTGGCCCGCACTCTCCAGCACATGCACCCGTTCGGCGGCGACCTGCTGGCGATAGTCATCCAGCATCGGCCCTGGCTTGCGCCCGATTCGCTGGATGTAAGGGGAGTAGGCGGCGTGGACGATCGCTTCAATAGCGGCGATATCGTCGCCGGTAGCGGGGCGGATATGGGTTGGCATCGCAGCGCTTCCTGTACAAGAGGCCACGACTGTAAGGGAGTCTCCGGCATAAAAAAACCACCGCAAGGGTGGTTTTTTACATCGCCGGCTTATTCGCCGCGATAGATGCAGCCGCTGGTGCAGGTCTCATGGATGCGAATCGCGCTGAGTTCCGGCAACAGCGGTTTCAGTTCATTCCAGATCCACTTGGCCAGCACTTCGCTGGTGGGGTTTTCGAGGCCCGGGATGTCGTTGAGGTAGTTGTGGTCGAGGCGTTCGTAGAGCGGCTTGAAAATCGCCTTGATCTCCGAGAAGTCACGGATCCAGCCGGTGTGCGGGTCGAGGTCGCCGCTGAGGTGGATCGCCACCTTGAACGAATGGCCATGCAGGCGCCCGCATTTGTGGCCTTCCGGAACGTGGGGCAGGCGGTGGGCGGACTCGAAGGTAAACTCTTTGAAGATTTCCACAGGGTTTTTCAGCTCGGTGAGGTGTCTGGCAGGCGGCGAGTTTAACAGTTTGTCGCGGCCGCGCGCATACCGCGTAGCAGCTGTCGAGCCATGGCGAGGCTGCGTTTGCGATTTGTCTGACAAACCGAGGTGCTGCCGACGCAGCCTCGCTTGGGCTCGACAGCTGCTACGGAGAGGGCGCTAGAGAGCCAGCAGGCGTTCGCCCAATTGGCCATTGTCGGCCAGTTGCAGAAACTCATCCCCCAGCCGCTGGCTTTCGCTCATTGCGGTTTGCCAGTACTTGTTGCGGCCCGGGTCATCCCCCATGAAGCGCTTGAAGTCACTGCGGTCCGGCAGTTTGCCGTGGGGCAGTCGCGCCAGGTATTCCTTCGACGGCGCCAGCAGCAGGACATCCTGCAAACCCTGTTGATTGGCGCGGCGCCACGGCAAGCCCTTGTCGAACCAGCCGGGAATGACCCGGTCGGTGAAGTGCGGGTACAGCACGATGTCATCGCCGTGGTAGGGCAGGTCGAGGTGATAGTCCAGCAGGCCGCCATCGCGGTAAGTGCCTTGGCCCGCACCCGGCAGGTCGCGTACGCCTTGCATCACCATGGGGATCGAGCCCGACGCCAGCAAGGCCTGGCGCAGGTTGCCCAGTTCCAGATCAAGGAAGCGCGACGGGAAATCCTTGAGCGCATGCAGCGGTGGCGCCTGGCGTGGGTCGTGGACGATCAGCCGTTCGAAGTGCCGGGACAACCGCGCGCGGCCCCTCAGGTTGTCGGCGATCACCGAGGACAACCCCAAACCAAGCCGACCGCGATGATCGTCGGCGAGCAGGCCATGGCTTTTGACCACCATGATGTTCAGCCGGTAGTGCGGGTTGTCGAGCACGCGGGCATCGCGGCCGGCCAGCAAGTCATCGAGCATGCGCACGCAGCTCTGGCTGACTTCGGCCATGGTCACGCCTTTGGCAAAGCTTTGTGCGTTGTACAGCCGGCCCAGGTCGAGCAGGCCTTGCACCGGGTCGGGCAGGCACGCACTGGCAAACCGCCAGGAGCCTATCGAGGCGCCGATCAGCGCACGCTCGCGGGGCGCCCGGGGCAGCCAGTCACCAAACAGCGCCAGGTCCAGACCCTGGATGCCCAGCGCCTTGGGCCCGCCGGCAGCGCCGGGAAGGATGCCGACGTCCGCAGGCGCAAGCCCCTGCTCACGAATGCGTGCAAAAGCGCGTTTACCGGCCTTGAGGGTCAAGGCGGGGAACTTCATATGGATAGCAGTCATACCGGTCTCATTTACCGCGAGCAGGGCAGTATAGAAAATCTTGCCCGGTTGCAGGCAAAGGTCTCGCAGAGAATTGCCATGGTGGCAATTCAGTTTCAGTTAAGTTGGATCCAGTACCGTGAGCCCCGTAGGCAAAATATCCCGAAACGGAGACTCACCATGAAAACCCTCACAGCCTTGATCGCCAGCAGTATCATCGCCCTCACCGCAGGCGTCGCCCAGGCTCGCGACCTGGGGCCGGACGAAGCACTGAAGTTGCGCGACGCTGGTACCATTGTGTCTTTCGAGAAGCTCAATGCTATCGCACTGGCCAAACATCCCGGCGCCACCGTGCATGAAACCGAGCTTGAAGAGGAATACGGCAAATACCTTTATCAGGTTGAACTGCGCGACGCCCAGGGCGTCGAGTGGGACCTGGAATTGGACGCCGTCACCGGCGCCGTCCTCAAGGATCATCAGGATACGTAATGAAGGTAAATCTACGCACCAGCGTTCAAGTGGCGCTGGTGCTCCTGGCATTTTGCTCAGGCCTGGCCGCTCGGGACCTGGGCCAGGATGAAGCGCTGCGCCTGCGCCAGAAGGGCGTGATCGCGCCGCTTGAGCATCTGCTGGGCCCGGCTTTCGAGCGCTACCCGGGCGCCAAGCTGCTGGACGCCGAGCTTGAAGAGCACAAGGATCGCCCTGTGCGCTATATCTATGAAATCGAACTATTGACGGTGGAAGGCGTGGTGCGCGAGATCGAACTCGATGCCAACACCGGTCAACTGCTCAAAGACAAGGAAGACGACTGATGCGCCTGCTGCTGGTGGAAGACCACGTACCCCTGGCCGATGAGCTGATGGCCGGACTCAATCGCCAGGGCTATGCCGTCGACTGGTTGGCGGATGGGCGCGATGCGGTGTACCAGGGGCGCAGCGAACCCTACGACCTGATCATCCTTGACCTCGGCCTGCCGGGTTTGCCCGGGCTTGAGGTGTTGACGCAATGGCGTGCCGCCGGCCTGGCCACGCCGGTGCTGATCCTCACTGCCCGCGACTCCTGGGCCGAGCGCATCGAAGGGCTCAAGGCCGGGGCCGACGACTACCTCAGCAAACCGTTCCATCCCGAAGAGTTGCACCTGCGTATCCAGGCCTTGCTGCGTCGTTCCCATGGCCACGCCAATCAGCCCACCTTGCAGGCTGCCGGCTTGCACCTGGATGAGGGTCGCCAGTGTGTGATGCGTGATGGCGAGGAGATCCAGCTGACCGCGGCCGAGTTTCGGCTGCTGCGTTACTTCATGCTGCACCCCGAGCAAATCCTTTCAAAAAGTCACCTGGCCGAACATTTGTACGATGGCGAGACCGAGCGTGACTCCAATGTGCTGGAGGTCCACGTCAACCACCTGCGCCGCAAGTTGGGCCGCAGCGTGATCGAGACCCGGCGCGGCCAGGGTTACCGGTTTGGTGCCAGCCCGGCATGAAGTCGATCCAGCGGCGCCTGAGCCTAGGGCTGATCAGTGTGATGGTGATCGTCGGCCTGGTGCTGGCGCAGACCAGCCTGTGGCTGTTCGAAATGGGCCTGCAACGTTACCTGGAGTCCGGCTTGCGCAACGACAGCGAGAACCTGCTGGTGGCGCTGGTGCGCGGGCCGGCGGGGGTGCAACTGGATGAGCAGCGGTTGTCTCCTGCGTACCAGCGTCCGTTTTCCGGGCACTATTTCCGTATCGATTTTGCCGACACCCATTGGCGTTCCCGCTCGCTGTGGGACCAGGAACTGCCGCAGTTGCCCCACGCCGGGCTCAAGGGCAACCTGCAGTTGGGGCCGGAAGGCCAGCAGTTGCTGGTACTGCGTTCGGACTACAAACGGTTTGGCCAGTCGATTTCCATCAGCGTGGCCCAGGACTACACACCCGTCAGAGAAAGCTTTCGGCTGATGCGCCAGATCGGCCTGGTGCTGGGGCTGGCGGCGCTGTTGCTGATCCTGATTCTGCAACGGGTCACCGTGCGCCGCGCCTTGCGCCCGCTGGAGACCGCACGCAACCAGATCGCCCAACTGCAGCAGGGCCAGCGCTCGCAACTGGACACCCAGGTGCCGGTGGAGCTGGAGCCGCTGGTGGCGCAGATCAACCATCTGCTGGCCCACACCGAAGACAGCCTCAAGCGCTCGCGCAATGCCCTGGGCAATCTCGGCCATGCCTTGAAAACCCCGTTGGCGGTGTTGCTGAGCGTGGCATCCAGCGAACAGCTCAAGGACCATCCGCAACTGAGCAAGCTGCTGCGGGAACAGTTGGAGCAGGTGCAGCAACGGCTTAATCGTGAACTCAATCGTGCCCGCCTGGCCGGAGAGACACTGCCGGGTGCCTTGTTCGATTGCGACGGCGAATTACCGGGGTTGCTTGCGACCCTGAACATGATCCATGGCGAACACCTGGATTTGAGTTACCGCGTGCCGCCCGGTTTGCAATTGCCGTGGGACCGCGAAGACCTGCTGGAACTGTTGGGCAACCTGCTGGACAACGCGTGTAAATGGGCGGACGCGGAGATTGTGTTGAGCATCGGCGAAACCCCGGAAGGCTTTCGGTTGGCTGTCGAAGATGACGGGCCGGGGATTCCCGAGAGCCAGCGTGATCAGGTGTTCAGCCGAGGCACGCGGTTGGATGAGCAGACTGACGGGCATGGTCTGGGGCTGGGGATCGTGCGGGATATTGTCGAGGTGTGGGGCGGGGTGCTTCTGTTGCAGGAGAGCGAGCTGGGCGGGTTAAAGGTCATCATCGACCTGCCACGCCGCCATTGAAAACAAACCGTAGCAGCTGTCGAGCCTCGCCAAGGCTCGACAGCTGCTACGGGATACTCGGGCTGATTGCCGGAGTATCCCGCAACTCATCAAACCCTGAACTGATCCATCAGGCCCTGCTGCTGATTCGCCAGGCTGTTCAACGCCTGGCTGACCCGCGCCGATTCATTCGCTTGCTCGGACAACGACTCCGTCACATCTCGAATCGTCGCCACGTTGTTGTTGATCTCCTCGGCCACCGCACTTTGCTCTTCGGCGGCGCTGGCGATCTGCAGGTTCATGTCGCTGATTACCGTTACCGCATCGCCGATCTGGCGCAAGGCGGTCACGGCCTGGCCCACTTGTTCGACGCTGCCCTGGGCCTGGCGATGGCTGTTGCTCATGGAACCGACCACTTCCTGGGTACCGCTTTGCAGTTGCTCGATCACCAGGCGGGTTTCTTCCACCGACTCCTGGGTACGCCGCGCCAGGTTGCGCACTTCATCGGCGACCACCGCAAAACCGCGACCGGCTTCACCCGCACGGGCGGCCTCGATAGCGGCGTTCAGTGCCAGCAGATTGGTCTGCTCGGCGATTGCACGAATCACTTCCAGTACCGAGCCGATCTTCTCGCTGTTGGCCGCCAGTCCTTCAACCTGGGTCATCGCGGTGCTCATATCCGCCGCCAGGTGGCCGATGCTGGTGGTGGTGCGGTCGATCACGGTCAAACCTTCACGCGTCGCCTGATCGGCATCGCGGGCCGCCTGGGCGGCTTGCGCGGCACTGCGGGCGACGTCCTGGGCGGTGGCGCTCATCTCGTGGGAGGCGGTGGCCACCTGGTCGACCTGACGGTATTGCTGCTCCATGCCGGCACTGGTTTCAGTGGCGATGGCGGCCGACTGGTCGGCGGTGCCACGGGCGTCCTGCACTGAGCGTTTGACCTGGGCAATGATCGGCTGCAGCTTGTCGAGGAAGCGGTTGAACCAGCCGGCCAATTCGCCGAGTTCGTCGTGTTTGTCGTAGGCCAGGCGGCGGGTCAGGTCACCTTCGCCACTGGCAATGTCTTCCAGCATGCGCGCCACACCGAGGATCGGCCGGGTCACGCTGCGGGCCATCAGCCACACCAGCAACAGGCCGACGATTGCTGCCAGCAGGCCCAGGCTCAGTTCCAGCAGAGTGCCCTTGGCGTTATCGGCGTCCAGTTTGGACTTCAGGGCTTCAGCCGGAGCCACCAGGACTTTTTCCGGAACATCCAGCAACACGCCCCACGGCTTGCCATCGGGGATCGGCTGGAACGGCGCGAGCACCTTGAGTTGGTGGTCGGTGCGCACGCTGCGGGTCTGGGTGCTGGTGGAAAGCGAACTGATCAATTGCGCGCCGTTGGCGGTGTCGACGGCATCCAGGCGCTGGCTGAGTTTGCCGGCGTCCGGACTGTAGCCGGCCAGCAGGCCCACCGGGCTGATGATGCTGACGCTGGTCTGGCCGTCGTAGAGTTTCTGGCTGGCGCCCTGGCTGACGGCTTGCAGGCTGTTGAGGTTGATGTCCACCGACAGCGAGGCGATGACTTTGCCGTTGACCATCAGCGGGAAGACGATGCTGGTCATCAGCACCTTTTGCCCATCGATCACATAGAAGTACGGCTCGATCACGCAGGGCTTGAGTGTGGTGCGCGGGCAGGTGAACCAGGCGTTGGCTTTTTCGCCGCTGGGTCCGACGCTGGTGTCGGACATGTCGCTTTCAGGCAGCGACATTGAAGTCAGCTTGCCCGCAGTCGGCTGGGACCAGTACAGCGCAAAGCGGCCCTTGTCGTTGCTGCCCAGCTCTTGCTGGTTGGCGAACAGTTCGTCCTTGCCATCCAGTGCGTTGGCCTCGAATACCAGGGACAGGCCCAGCAGTTCCGGATTGGCCTGCAGCGCGGCCTTGACCTGGCGGGTCAGGTCTTCGCGCAGGTCGAAGGCATCCAGGAAGCGTTTCTCGGCCTGTTCGCGCAGGAACAACACCTGCCGGGAAAAACCGTGGCCGTATTGATAGGCGTCCATGAACTGCTGGCGAATGCCCAAGGCCTGGACCTCACCCTGGGCTTCGATGCGTGCCTGGGCGGCTTCGTCGAGCATTTCCATACTGGAAGCCTTGACCAGGTCGGAGCTCTGCGCCATGCGGTACAGCGAGAGACCTACCAGCAAGGTCACGATGCCCAGCAGGCAAAGACCGGCCAGCAGGGTAATTTTCCATTGAATGGACAGCTGTCTGAGCGACATGGAGCCTTCCTTAACCTTTCGATACGACAGAGACGATCTGCCTGTATCGGCGGCTCGGAAATTTTCTTTATTCAAACGATCAATTTAAACCTGTTTGTGTGGCGAGGGGGCTTGTCCCCCGTTGGGCTGCTTAGCGGCCCCAAGAAAAGCGGGAGCGCTGCGCACTCCAACGGGGGACAAGCCCCCTCGCCACAGACAAATCCCCTAACCACTGACAAACCTTCTCCCCACTTTTTTGACAAGGCAGGCCGGGTGCTGCAAAGTGCGCGCCCTCTAATAAAACTCCCTTAAAACCTGGTTTGCGGCAGCCGTTCCCGACAGCAGCCCGGGCAGGTGCGTGCTTTTTTCATGTTTTCTGTCTTGAGGTAACGATGATTAATGCAGTAATCGCCGCGGTCGGCACCATGCTGGTGCTCAGCTTGTCCCGCGTGCATGTGGTGATCGCGATCATTGTCGGCGCCCTGGTGGGTGGCCTGACCGGCGGCCTGGGTATCGACGCGACGCTCAAGGCGTTCAACAGCGGCCTGGGTGGCGGTGCGACGGTGGCGTTGTCCTACGCGCTGCTCGGCGCGTTCGCCGTGGCGATTGCCAAATCCGGCCTGGCCCATGCGCTGGCCGATAAAGCCCTGCTGCTGGTGGATCGCCAGGAAGCCACGGGCGGCAGTCACGTCAAATGGCTGCTGATCGGTCTGCTCTGGGTGGTGGCCATCGCCTCGCAGAACATCCTGCCTATCCACATCGCGTTTATCCCGCTGCTGGTACCGCCGCTTTTATATGTGCTGACCAAACTGCAGCTGGACCGCCGTCTCATCGCCTGCGTCATGACCTTCGGCCTGATCACGCCCTACATGTTTCTGCCGGTGGGCTTCGGCAACATCTTCCTGAATCAGATCCTGCTGGCCAACGTGGCCAAGAGCGGTGTCGACATCAGCCAGGTCAACGTCACCCATGCCATGGGCCTACCGGCGCTGGGCATGGTGGTCGGTTTGCTGGTGGCGGTGTTTGTCAGCTACCGCAAGAAGCGTGTGTACGACCTGGAGAAGATCGAGCGAGTCGAGCAGGTGGCGGTGCAATACAACCCGCTGACCCTGCTGGTGGCCGGCCTGGCGATTGCGGCGGCGTTCATTATCCAGCTGTGGCTGGACTCGATGATCATTGGCGCCCTGGCCGGGTTCCTGATCTTTTCGGTGTCGGGCATCGTGCGCTGGCGCGACACCGATGACCTGTTCACCGAAGGCATGAAGATGATGGCGATGATCGGCTTCATCATGATCGCCTCGTCAGGCTTTGCCGAAGTGCTCAAGGCCACCGGTGAAGTGCAGACACTCGTGCAAGCCTCGGCGGCGTTTATCGGCCATAGCCGCGGTGTGGGCGCGCTGCTGATGCTGCTGGTGGGCTTGCTGGTGACCATGGGCATCGGCTCGTCGTTTTCCACGGTGCCGATCCTGGCGGCGATCTTTGTGCCGCTGTGCGTGCAGCTGGGCTTCAGCCCGCTGGCGATCGTGTGCATCGTCGGCACGGCCGGGGCATTGGGTGATGCCGGCTCGCCTGCGTCGGACTCCACCCTGGGCCCGACTTCCGGTTTGAACATCGATGGCCAGCACCACCATATCTGGGACACCGTGGTGCCGACCTTCCTGCACTACAACATTCCGCTGCTGGCGTTTGGCTGGTTTGCCGCGATGACGCTCTGACGGGATTGTCCTACAGATTTATTGTAACTAGCCGTTAACCTCTTGAGTTGTCCCTCAAGAGAGAAGAGCCATGCGTCTGAGTCTAAAGGCCAAAGTACTGTCCCTTGCTGTCCTGCCCGTGTTGTTGTTTGCCGTGATCATCAGCCTGACCACGGTGTGGATCCTTCGGGAGCAGGCCCGCAACGAGGTCGAAGAAACCCGTCAGAACCTGCTCAACGACGCCAAGACCACCTTGCGCGGCTACGTCGAGGTGGCGATGACCACCATCAAGCCGCTGTACGACGCTGCCGCCCAAGGCGATACGGCCGCACGGACGCAAGTGGTCAAGCTGCTGTCCAACACCAGCTATGGCAAGGATGGTTATTTCTTCGGCTACGACTCCGAGACCATTCGCCTGTTCAAGGGCAACAGCCCGGACGGCGTCGGCAAAAGCTTCAAGGACAACCGCGACCCGAACGGCGTCTACGTCAACCGCGACTTGGTGAAAGTCGGCAAGGACGGCACCCACTACCTGCAATACAGCTCGACGCAGCCCGGCCAGACCGAGCTGGTGCCCAAGCTTGGCTACACCGAATACTTGCCCAAGTGGGACATGGTGATCGGTACCTCGGTGAACCTGGATGGCATCGACGCCCAGGTTGCCGAGGTTCAGGCCAAGGTGGAGAAACGCATGGAAGGCGTGGTGCTGAGCATCATCGGCATTGCCGTGGTGGTGCTGTTGGTGATTGCCGCCGTGGGCATGCTGGTGGCCAATACCATCCTGCGGCCGTTGCACCTGATGAAGATCAACCTCGACGACATCGCCGCCGGTGAGGGTGACCTGACCCGCCGCCTGGCCATCACCAGCCAGGACGAGCTTGGCGAACTGGCAGGCTCTTTCAACCGCTTTGTCGACAAGATCCACAGCCTGGTACGCCAGATCACCGAGATGACCTCCCAGCTTACCGGCCTGGTGAGCCAGGTCGCCGAGCAAGCCAACCGCTCGGAAAAGGCCATGGAGCGCCAGCGTCACGAGACCGACCAGGTGGCTACCGCGATCAACGAAATGTCCTCCGCGGCCCATGAGGTGGCGCGCAGTGCCCAAGGCGCAGCCGTCGCTGCGCAGCAAACCGACGCCGAAGGCCAGGCCGCGAAAAAAGTCGTGGATGGCAGCATCGCGCAGATTCACGCGCTGGTGAACGACATCCGCAGCAGCGGCGTGTCCCTGGACAGCTTGCAGCAGGATGTGTCGTCGATTGTCAGCGTGCTTGGCGTGATCCGCTCGATTGCCGAACAGACCAACTTGCTCGCCCTCAACGCCGCCATTGAAGCCGCGCGGGCAGGGGAGGCCGGTCGTGGTTTTGCCGTGGTCGCCGACGAAGTACGGGCGTTGGCCAGCCGCACCCAGCAAAGCACCCAGGAAATCCAGGGCATGATCGACCGCCTGCAAAAAGGCACCGAGGCCGCCGTGGAATCCATGCGCCGCTCCAGCGATGCCGGCGACGGCACGTCCGCCCAGGCCAACGAAGCCGGAGCGTCCCTGGACACCATGGCGCAGCTGATCGGCACCATCAACTCGATGAACGCGCAGATCGCCAGCGCGGCGGAAGAACAAACCGCCGTGGCCGAAGAGATCAACCGCAGCGTGCATCAGATCGCGGTGGCGGTTGACAGCGTGGCCGATGAAACCCAACAGGGGGCCCAGACCTCCCGCAGCCTGGCGGACCTGGGGCAGCGGTTGGGTCAGTTGGTGGGGCAGTTCAGGATTTGATTGCAGGCTTTTGCCCATCGGCAACGTCCTGTTGCCGATGGGGTTGCCTGGATTGATCGATCAGGTCAACAGCGCCAACCGCTCCACCGTCTCCGGAAACCTCGCCACCAGCCGAATCAACGTTGCCGCCTGAGCATTGGGTTTTGCTCGGCCTTGCTCCCAGTTTTCCAGGGTCCGTGTATTGGTGCGCAGGTACATCGCAAATACCGAGCGCGACAGATTGAGTTGTTGGCGCACGGCAATCACTTCGTCGGCAGTGAGAGGTGCCAGTTTGTTCAACTGCACCTTGTGGCTACGCAACGTTACCTTGCCTTGTCGTTCATCTGCCAGCGCGTCGAAGCCTTCGACCCGTTCGGAAAAGATGTCACGTTTCATGAGTGTACCTACGTAGATTGCGTATAGGTCGACAACTCTACGGTGGCGCTTGGGAGGGGGATATCAGGAGAGATTGTGTGTCGGGTCAGACAACTCCGCCGTTTCTGTAGGACCGAGCTTGCTCGCGAAAAACTGAAAAGCGCCGCGTTGTTTCAGATACCCCGCGTCATCGTTAACGACCATCGCGAGCAAGCTTGCTCCTACAGCGGAAAGCAAAACGGCGCCCGAAGGCGCCGTTTTGCTTGCTGCGTTTAACTAAGCGATCAACCCGCCATCACCGCATGCTGCACCAGGGTGAGCAACGGTTGTGGGTACACACCCAGGAAGAACGCCAGCAGGGCGATTGCCAGCAGCATCACGCCGCCTGCTTTCTGTTCCCAGTGCAACTCGGCGTCCACACGGCGCAGGTTTGGCTCGATCAGGTACAAGGTCACCATCACGCGCAGGTAGTAGAAAACGCCGATGGCGCTGCCCAGTACCAGGGACGCAACCAACCACCATTCGTGCGCTTCAACACCGGTGGCCACGATGTAGAACTTGCCGATGAAGCCCGCAGTCAGCGGGATACCCGCCAGGGACAGCATCATCACGGTCAGTACGGCGGTCAGGTACGGACGGCGCCAGAACAGGCCGCGGTATTCGTACAGGGCGTCGGCGTCGCGGCCTTTGTAAGGTGAGGACATCAGCGTGATCACACCGAATGCACCCAGGCTTGTGATCACGTAGGTGACCAGGTACACGCCGATGGCTTCCATCGCCAGGCCCTTGCTCGCCACCAGGGCGATCAGCAGGTAACCGAAGTGCGCGATGGACGAATAACCCAGCAGACGCTTGAGGTTGTTCTGGGTCAGCGCCAGCAGGTTGCCGAACAGGATCGAAGCGATGGCGATGATGGTCAGCACGTTGCTGAGTACACCGGTGTTGGCCGCAGGGGAGATCTGGAACAGACGCACCATCACGGCAAACACGGCGACTTTCGACGCGGTAGCCAGGAAAGCAGCCACCGGCGCCGGGGCGCCTTCGTACACGTCCGGGGTCCACAGGTGGAACGGCACCAGCGACAGCTTGAACGCCAGGCCGATCAGCATCATGGCCAGGCCCAGTTGGGCGATTGGCGCTGGGCTGCCGGAGGCTGCCAGGGCGTGACCGATACCGCTGAAGCTCAGGCTGCCGGCTTCTGCGTAGAGCAGGGCCATACCGAACAACAGGAATGCCGAACCGGCAGCCGACAGCACCATGTACTTGATGCCGGCTTCCAGGGAGCGCTTGTTGAAGAAGGCATACGCTACCAGGCCGTAGACCGGGATCGACAGCAGTTCCAGGCCGATGAACAAGCCGGCCAGGTGCTGCGCGCTGACCAGCACGATACCACCGGCCGCAGCCAGCAGGATCAGCAGGTACAGCTCTTCGCGGTTGCCCGGGTAGCCGGTGCCGCCTTCGCCGAGGTAGGCGTGGGCAAGCGTGACGCAGGCCAGGGTAGCAACCAGGATCAACGCGATATACAGCAGCGCGAAGTCATCGACCATCATCAGCGGGGTCACGGCCAGTGGCGCGACCTTGAGTGCCGGGATAATCGACAGCAGGGCCAGGTTCAAGCCCGCACAGGACAGCAGGAACGTTTGCGAGTGATTGCGGCGCCAGGCGATCGCCAGCATCACCACCACGATGGTGAGGCTGGTGATCAGCAGCGGCGCAAGCGCGATAAAGTGTTGGATCGTGAATTCCATAGCGCTCTTACCGGGCCGAAGCGAGTTGAGAGAAGGCGGTGCCGAACCACTGCTGCACGCCATGCATCGTTGCGGCAGAAGTATCCAGGAACGGTTGCGGGTACACGCCGATAAACACCAGCAGTACCGCAAGGCCGAGCACCATGATCAGTTCGCGACCGTCCATGCCGTGCAACACGGTGTCGGACTTGGCCGGACCGAAGTATGCGCGGTGGATCATGATCAGCGAGTAGACCGAACCGAACACCAGGCCAGACGTAGCGATCGCACTGACCCACGGCGTATGCACGAAGGCACCCATCAGGATCAGGAACTCGCCGATGAAGTTACCAGTACCCGGCAAGCCCAGGGATGCGGCGGCGAAGAACAGGCTGATGGCCGGCAGGTAGGCGATACGTGACCACACGCCACCCATCTCGCGCATGTCACGAGTGTGCAGGCGCTCGTACAGTTGGCCGCTGAGGATAAACAGTGCCGCAGCCGACACACCGTGAGCCAGCATCTGGATCACTGCGCCTTGCAGCGCCAGTTGGCTGCCGGAGTAGATGCCGATCAGTACGAAGCCCATGTGGGAAACGGACGAGAAGGCAATCAGACGCTTGATGTCGGTTTGGGCGAAGGCCAGGAACGCACCGTAGAAGATCCCGATCAGACCGAGGGTCATGGCGATCGGCGCGAACTCGGCCGAGGCATTCGGGAACAACGGCAGGGCGAAACGCAGCAGGCCGTAGGCCGCCGTCTTCAACAGGATACCGGCCAGGTCGACGGAACCCGCAGTCGGCGCCTGGGCGTGAGCGTCAGGCAACCAGGAGTGGAACGGCACCACCGGCAGCTTCACCGCGAACGCGATGAAGAAGCCCAGCATCAGGATGTACTCGGTGGTCAGGGACATCTTGGTTTTCAACAGGTCGGCGTAGTTGAACGTGATCACGCCCGTGCTGTTGAAGTTGACCAGTACCAGGCCCAGGATCGCCACCAACATGATCAGGCCGGAAGCCTGGGTGAAGATGAAGAACTTGGTCGCCGCGTAGATCCGGGTTTTCTTGCCGTCCGAAGAACTGTGACCCCAGAGCGCGATGAGGAAGTACATCGGCACCAGCATCATTTCCCAGAAGAAGAAGAACATGAACAGGTCGAGGGCGAGGAACACGCCGACAACGCCGCCCAGGATCCACATCAGGTTCAGGTGGAAGAAGCCCACGTGACGCTGGATCTCTTTCCAGGAGCAGAGTACCGAGAGGATACCCAGCAGGCCGGTCAGCAGGATCATCAACAGCGACAGGCCGTCGAGGGCCAGGTGCACGTTGATGCCGAAGCGCTGGATCCACACGTGCTTGAATTCAAGCGCGAAGGTGGGATCGACACCCGGTGCCGGAGCAAATGAATAGTCGCCATGGGCCCACAGCCAGAGGCCGAGCGCGAGTTCCAGGGACATGGTCAGCAACGCAATCCAGCGGGGGAGGGTGGCGCCGAAGCGTTCACCCATCCAGCAGAGCAGGCCGCCGATAAAGGGGATCAGGATTAGCCAGGGCAGAATCATGACGGGCTCGTTTCCTTTCGCAAGTTCGCAAAGTTCGCAATGTGCATAGTCAGACCGCGACCACGATGATGGCGCCGATTACCAGGACGGCACCGGCCGCCATGGAAGCTGCATACCAGCGCAATTGGCCGGTCTCGCTGCGGCTCAGGGCGGTGTGACCGGCCTTGGCGGCACGCGGGATCAAACCGATGGTCTGGTCGAGCGGGTCTTTGCGCAGTACGTGGCTGATCGCAAGGTATGGCTTGACGAACAGTTTGTCGTAGATCCAGTCGAAGCCCCAGGCAGCGAACCACCAGGCCGAAAGGAAGCGGCCAATGCCACTGTTGGCGATGGCAGTGACGAAGCGGCGCTTGCCGAGGAACAGCAGGGCCGCCAGCAGGATACCCGCGATGGCGATGGCGCCCGAGGCGATTTCCAGGCTGTGCTTGGCTGCACCACCGGCATGGCCGGCGCTTTCCGGCAGAACACCGGCCAGTGGCGGGGTGATCATGGCGCCGACGAAGGTCGACAGGATGATCAGCACCGACAGTGGCAGCCAGTGGGAAATGCCATGGCCTGCGTGGGCTTCAGTCTTGGCTTCACCGTGGAACGTGATGAAGATCAGGCGGAAGGTGTACAGCGAGGTCATGAACGCACCTACCAGGCCGGCGTACAGCAGGCCGTGGTTACCGCTGGCAAAGGCTTCCCAGAGGATTTCGTCTTTCGAGTAGAAACCTGCGGTCACCAGTGGCAGGGCCGACAAGGCCGCGCCGCCGACGATGAAGCTGGCGTAGGCCAACGGCAGTTTCTTCCACAGGCCGCCCATCTTGAAGATGTTCTGCTCGTGGTGGCAGGCAACGATCACCGCACCGGAAGCAAGGAACAGCAGGGCCTTGAAGAAGGCGTGGGTCATCAGGTGGAAGATCGCGCCGTCCCAGGCGCCAACGCCCAGGGCCAGGAACATGTAGCCGATCTGGCTCATGGTCGAGTAGGCGAGGATACGCTTGATGTCGGTCTGAACCAGGGCAGCAAAACCTGCCAGTACCAGGGTCACGCCACCCACCAGGCCCACCAGATGCAGAATCTCCGGTGCCAGGGTGAACAGGCCGTGGGTACGGGCAATCAGGTAGACACCGGCGGTTACCATGGTCGCGGCGTGGATCAGTGCCGAAACCGGGGTAGGACCGGCCATCGCATCCGCCAGCCAGGTTTGCAGCGGCAGTTGCGCGGATTTACCGACAGCGCCACCCAGCAGCATCAGGGTCGCCAGGGTGATCCAGAAGTCGCCGACCTGGAATTTCTGCGGTGCCAGCACCAGCAGTTCCTGGATGTTCAGCGTGCCCACCTGTTGGAACAGGATGAACAGGCCGATGGCCATGAACACGTCACCGATCCGGGTCACGATAAAGGCTTTGAGTGCGGCGTTACCGTTGTTGCGGTTGCTGTAGTAGAAACCGATCAACAGGTACGAGCACAGGCCCACGCCTTCCCAGCCGAAGTACAGGAACAACAGGTTATCGCCCAGCACCAGGAACAGCATGCTGGCGATAAACAGGTTGGTGTAGGCGAAGAAGCGCGAGTAACCGGCTTCACCGCGCATGTACCAGGACGCGAACAGGTGGATCAGGAAGCCCACACCCACCACCACGCCGAGCATGGTGATCGACAAGCCGTCGACGTAGAGGGCGAAGTTGGGCTTGAAGCCCTCCACCGACATCCACTGCCACAACACCAGGGTGTAGTGACCGCCTTCAGGCGGTGCGACGTTGAATTGCCAGATGACGTAGGCGGCGACAATTGCCGACAGGCCGATGGAACCCACGCCGACCAGGGCCGAGAGGTTTTCCGACCAGCGTCCACGGGAGAACGACAGCAGCAGGAAACCGATCAGGGGAAATACGAAAGTCAGAAAGATCATGTTCATCCGCGCATCTCACTGGCAGCGTCGATATCAAGCGTGTGGAAGCGACGATACAGTTGCAGCAGGATCGCCAGGCCAATACTGGCCTCGGCGGCTGCCAGGCTGATCACCAGGATGAACATCACTTGTCCATCCGGCTGGCCCCAACGGCTACCGGCCACGATGAACGCGAGTGCCGCGGCGTTCATCATGATTTCCAGGCTCATCAACACGAACAGAATGTTGCGGCGAACCATCAGGCCGACCAGGCCAAGGCAGAACAGGATGCCGGCGACCGCCAGACCATGCTCCAAAGGGATAGCAGGCATCGTCATTGCTCCTTGGCTTCGTTGCGGCCCAAGTGGAAGGCGGTGATGGCTGCAGCGAGCAGCAGCATCGAAGCCAGTTCGACCACCAGCAGGTACGGGCCGAACAGGCTGATGCCCACGGCTTTCGCGTCTACGGTGGTGTGGCCGATGGCCTGGCCGCTCTGGTGAGCGAACAGCACATACAGCAGTTCACCCAGCAGCAGGGCTGCCAGGATCACCGGGCCGAGCCAGATGCCGGGCTTGAGCCAGACGCGTTCCTGGGCGACAGACGCCGGCCCCAGGTTGAGCATCATCACCACAAACACAAACAGCACCATGATGGCGCCGGCGTAGGCGATCACTTCCAGTACACCGGCGAACGGTGCGCCGAGGCTGAAGAAGGTCATGGCCACGGCGATCAGCGAAATGATCAGGTAGAGCAGGGCGTGCACGGGGTTAGTGTTGGTGATCACGCGAAGCGTGGACACCACTGCAATACCCGATGCGAAATAGAAAGCGAATTCCATCTTTCTTCCTTAAGGCAGCAAGCTCTTCACGTTGATCGGCTCGGCTTCGTTTTGTGCGGCGCCTTTCGGCTTACCGGCAACGGCCATACCTGCAACACGATAGAAGTTGTAATCAGGGTTTTTACCGGGACCAGAGATCAGCAGATCTTCTTTCTCGTACACCAGGTCCTGACGTTTGAACTCGGCCATCTCGAAATCCGGTGTCAGCTGGATCGCGGTGGTCGGGCAAGCTTCCTCGCAGAGGCCGCAGAAAATGCAGCGCGAGAAGTTGATGCGGAAGAAGTCCGGGTACCAGCGACCGTCTTCGGTTTCAGCTTTCTGCAGCGAGATGCAACCCACCGGGCACGCCACGGCGCACAGGTTGCAGGCCACGCAGCGCTCTTCGCCGTCGGGGTCGCGGGTCAGGACAATGCGGCCGCGATAACGCGGCGGCAGGTACACCGCTTCTTCCGGGTATTGCAGGGTGTCGCGTTTGCGAAAGCCGTGACCGAACACCATCACCAGGCTTCGCAACTGGGTACCGGTACCCTTAACGATGTCGCCAATATATTTGAACATGGGTCAAATCCTCACTGAACCGCGCCCGCTGGCGTGTTCAACAACACAACGGCAGCAGTCACCAGCAAATTGATCAGGGTCAGCGGCAGGCAGAATCGCCAGCTGAAATCCATCACCTGGTCATACCGTGGACGCGGGATGGAAGCGCGCAGCAGGATGAACAGCATGATGAAGAACGCGGTCTTCAGGAAGAACCAGAAGAACGCCAGCTGCGGCAGGATGCCGAACGGACCGTGCCAGCCGCCGAAGAACAGCGTGACCAGCAGGGCCGAGATCAAGATGATGCCGATGTATTCACCAACGAAAAACATGCCCCATTTCATGCCGGCGTATTCAATGTGGTAACCGTCGGCCAGTTCCTGTTCCGCTTCCGGCTGGTCGAACGGGTGACGGTGAGTCACGGCGACGCCAGCGATGAAGAACGTACAGAAGCCGAAGAACTGCGGAATGATGAACCACAGGTTCTGCGCCTGGTACTCGACGATGTCGCGCATGTTGAACGAGCCCACCTGCACCACGATGCCCATCAGCGCGAGGCCCATGAACACTTCGTAGGACACGGTCTGGGCCGAAGCCCGCAAGCTGCCCAGCAGGGCGAACTTGTTGTTGCTCGACCAACCGGCGAACAGCACCGCGTAGACCGACAGGCCGGCCATGGCGAAGAAGAACAGCAAGCCGATGTTCAGGTCCGCCACGCCCCAGGTCGGGGTGATCGGGATGATTGCGAAGGCAATCAGCAAGGCGCTCATGGCCACGACCGGTGCCAGGGTGAAGATCACCTTGTCGGCAAACGGCGGGGTCCAGTCTTCCTTGAAGAACATTTTCAGCATGTCGGCGGCGATCTGGAACATACCAAACGGGCCAACGCGGTTCGGACCGTAACGGTCCTGCCACCAGCCCAGCAGGCGACGTTCGACGAAGCTGAGCAGGGCGCCCGCCACGACCACGGCCAACAGGATCACGATGGCCTTGACCACCGCGATGATCACGTCGATCACTTCAGGGGTGAACCAGGTCATTGAGCTGCCTCCTGCAGACCGTCAACGGTAAGGCCGAAGATCGCCGGAGGAATCCCCGCGAGGCCTTTTGGCAATGCAACCAGGCCAGCACCCAACTCTTCGTCGATGCGCAGCGGCAGACGCAGGGTCTTGCCGGCGACGTTCAAGCTGAGCAGGGCACCGTCGTTGACGCCCAGGCGGTCGGCTTCGGACTTGGCTACGGACACGTAGGCGGCTGGAATGCGCTCTTGTACCGGCGCGGCTTTGGAAGAAGTCTCTTCGCTGCCGAACAGGTGGAAGAACGGCACAACCTGCCAGGTACCCTGGGCCGGGTTGAACGGACGCGGAACGCTGGCGAACCAGTTCAGCGAGTCACCGGTGCTTTCGATCAGGCGGGTGCCCGGGTCGCCGGCACGGATGTGGCCACCGACTTCGTCCTGGAACTTGTTCCAGGCCTGCGGCGAGTTCCAGCCCGGCGACCAGGCGAAAGGCACCTGCTGACGTGGCTCGACCGAACCCGAGTAACCTTCCATGGAGAAGGCAAACGCGGTGTCGTTGTCTTGCGGTGTACGTGGCTCATGCACGCTGATGTCAGCCCGCATGGCGGTACGGCCGGAGTAACGCAACGGTTCACGGGCGAGTTTCATGCCCTTGATGCGGAACGCGGCGGACGGTGCAGCGTCGACGATGCGCGCCAGTTGCGGTGCGGCTGCGGCTGTGGCGGCAGTCACGTGGTCGAGCTGGGTCCAGTCGATCGGCTGGTTCAGCAGGGTAGCGCGCAGGGCATGCAGCCAGCGCCAGCCTTCGTGAACCAGGATGCTGGCGTCCATGTACTTCGGATCGAACACCTGGAAGAAGCGCTGGGCGCGGCCTTCCTGGCTGACCAGGGTACCGTCGCCTTCAGCAAAGCTGGCGGCGGGCAGTACCAGGTGGGCACGGTCGCTGGTGGCGGTTTTCTGGTGGTCGGCAACGATCACCACTTTGGCCGCGTTCAGCGCTGCGTCGACCTTGGCCGAATCAGTGCGGGTGTACAGGTCGTTTTCCAGTACCACGATCGCATCGGCGCTGCCGTCGGTCACGGCTTGCAGGGCGGCGTCCAGGGACTCGCCACCGAGCATGGCCAGGCCGAGGCTGTTGGCCTCTGGCACGATCAGGCTGATGGAACCGTTCTTCTCGCGCAGCTTCAAGGCTTTGGCGATGTTGGCCGCGGCTTCGATCAGCGCCTTGGAACCCAGCGAGGTGCCGGCGATGATCAATGGACGCTTGGCGGCCAGCAGGGCGTCGGCGATACGCTTGGCCAGTTCAGCGGCTTCAGCGTCCAGGCCTTCTACGGCAGGCGCACTGGCGTCGAGGGCGTGGGCCACGGCGAAACCGATGCGGGCCAGGTCGTCAGGCGCGGCGTGTACGCATTCTTCTGCGATGTCGTCGAGCTTGGTGGCGGTCAGGCTGGCGATAAACAGCGGGTTCAGCGCGTGCTGGCCGATATTTTTCACCGCAGCGTCGAGCCATGGCTGGACGCGCATGGCGTCGGCCATGTCTTCGGCCTTGCCTTTTACCGACTGGCGCAGGGACAGGGCGACACGGGCAGCGGTCTGGGTCAGGTCTTCACCGAGGACGAAGATCGCGTCATGGTCTTCGATGTCGCGCATGTTCGGAACCGGCAGCGGGCTGTCGTTCAAGACTTGCAGCACGAGGCGGATGCGCTCCAGTTCACCGGCTTCGATACCCGAGTAGAAGTGCTCGGCACCCACCAGTTCGCGCAACGCGTAGTTGCTTTCGAGGCTGGCGCGGGGCGAACCGATACCGACGATGTTGCGACCGCGCAGCAGGTCAGCGGCTTTATCCAGTGCTTCGTCGAGGCTCAGCTTGGCGCCGTCGGCCAGCAGTGGCTGACGCGGGCGGTCTTCGCGGTTGACGTAGCCGTAGCCGAAACGGCCACGGTCGCACAGGAAGTACTGGTTGACCGAACCGTTGAAGCGGTTTTCGATCCGACGCAGTTCGCCGTAGCGTTCGCCCGGGGAGATGTTGCAACCGCTGGAGCAGCCATGGCAGATGCTCGGCGAGAACTGCATGTCCCACTTGCGGTTATAGCGCTCGGAGTGAGTCTTGTCGGTGAACACACCGGTCGGGCAGACCTCGGTGAGGTTGCCGGAGAACTCGCTTTCCAGGGTGCCGTCTTCAACGCGACCGAAGTACACGTTGTCGTGGGCGCCAAACACACCGAGGTCGGTACCGCCGGCGTAGTCCTTATAGAAGCGCACGCAGCGGTAGCAAGCGATGCAGCGGTTCATCTCGTGGGAGATGAACGGGCCCAGTTGCTGGTTCTGGTGAGTACGCTTGGTGAAGCGATACCGGCGCTCGTTGTGGCCGGTCATCACGGTCATGTCTTGCAGGTGGCAGTGGCCGCCTTCCTCACACACAGGGCAGTCGTGTGGGTGGTTGGTCATCAGCCATTCGACGACGCTGGCGCGAAACACTTTCGCTTCTTCGTCTTCGATGGAGATCCAGCTGCCGTCGGTGGCAGGGGTCATGCAGGACATCACGATACGACCACGGGTGTCGTTCTCGTCGGTGTACTGCTTGACCGCGCACTGGCGGCAAGCGCCAACGCTGCCAAGGGCGGGGTGCCAGCAGAAATATGGAATGTCGAGGCCTAGCGACAGACACGCCTGTAACAGGTTGTCTGCCCCATCGACTTCGAGCTCTTTGCCGTCTACGTGGATAGTGGCCATGGTTCAAAGTTCTTCGTTGGCCCGGTGTCAGCGGGCGTGGCTAATGGAATCTTGTTATTCATGTGCATCAACACAGCCTTGAAGGCGTCAGCACATGAGAAAGCGAAGGGCACGGACCCTTCGCCTTTTTAAGCGTTACGCGCCGACTACGATCGGCCTTGCCAGAGGCGGGACGGCGGCGCTGGTAGGCGCGATGCCGGCTTCGAACTCCGAGCGGAAGTATTTGATCGCGCTGCCCAATGGCTCCACGGCGCCCGGTGCGTGAGCACAGAAGGTCTTGCCTGGGCCGAGGAAACCGACCAGACCCAGCAGGGTCTCGATGTCACCCTCACGGCCTTCGCCGTTTTCCAGGGCCATCAGCAGCTTGACGCTCCACGGCAAACCGTCGCGGCACGGGGTGCAGAAGCCACAGGATTCACGGGAGAAGAACTGCTCCATGTTGCGCAGCAACGACACCATGTTCACGGTGTTGTCCACGGCCATGGCCAGGCCGGTACCCATACGGGTGCCCACCTTGCCGATGCCGCCAGCGTACATTTGTGCGTCGAGGTGCTCAGGCAGCAGGAAACCGGTACCGGCGCCACCTGGCTGCCAGGCCTTGAGGGTGTAGCCATCGCGCATGCCGCCGGCGTAGTCCTCGAACAGCTCGCGTGCGGTCACGCCGAAAGGCAGTTCCCACAGGCCCGGGTTCTTGACCTTGCCGGAGAAGCCCATGAGCTTGGTGCCCATGTCTTCGCTGCCTTCGCGGGCCAACGATTTGTACCACTCCACGCCGTCGCCGATGATTGCCGGCACGTTGCACAGGGTTTCAACGTTGTTCACGCAGGTCGGCTTGCCCCACACGCCCACGGCGGCAGGGAAGGGCGGCTTGGAACGCGGGTTGGCGCGGCGGCCTTCGAGGGAGTTGATCAGTGCGGTTTCTTCACCGCAGATATAACGCCCGGCGCCGGTGTGCACGAACAGTTCGAAGTCGAAACCCGAACCAAGGATGTTTTTGCCCAGCAGGCCAGCGGCCTTGGCTTCTTCCACGGCACGGTTCAGGTGCTTGGCGGCGGTGGTGTATTCGCCACGCAGGAAGATGTAGCCACGGTAGGTTTTCAGCGCGCGGGCACTGATCAGCATGCCTTCGATCAGCAGATGGGGCAGTTGCTCCATCAGCATGCGGTCTTTCCAGGTGTTCGGCTCCATTTCATCCGCGTTGCACAGCAGGTAGCGGATGTTGATGGATTCGTCTTTGGGCATCAGGCCCCACTTGACACCGGTGGGGAAGCCTGCACCGCCGCGGCCTTTGAGGCCTGCGTCCTTCACGGTCTGGACGATGTCGTCCTGGGCCATGTCGGCAAAGGCTTTGCGCGCGGCCGCGTAACCGTTCTTGGCCTGGTACTCGTCAAGCCATACAGGCTCGCCGTCGTCACGCAGGCGCCAGGTCAGCGGGTGAGTCTCGGCCGACCGCTTGATGCGGTTGGCAGGACCGAAGGAAGTCAGGGTCATGGGTAGCCCTCGAGCAATTGGGTGACGCCAGCAGGCTGCACGTCGCCGAATGTGTCGTCGTCGATCATCAACGCCGGCGCCTTGTCACAGTTGCCCAGGCAGCACACCGGCAGCAGCGTGAAGCGCCCGTCCGGAGTGGTTTGGCCCAGGCCGATGCCCAGCTTGCTCTGGATCTCGCTGACCACGGACTCGTGGCCACCGATGTAGCAGACCATGCTGTCGCACACGCGAATGATGTGGCGGCCGACCGGCTGGCGGAAGATCTGGCTGTAGAACGTCGCCACGCCTTCAACGTCGCTGGCGGGGATGCCGAGGATCTCGCCGATGGCGTAGAGGGCGCCGTCCGGCACCCAGCCACGTTCCTTCTGGACGATCTTCAAGGCTTCGATCGACGCCGCGCGCGGGTCTTCGTAGTGATGCAGCTCGTGCTCGATGGCCGAGCGCTCGGTTTCACTCAAGGTGAAACGGTCTGTCTGGATAAGCGTGCTATTCATGCTTAGCGGTCCACGTCGGCCATAACGAAATCGATACTACCCAGGTACGCAATCAAGTCCGCGACCATTTCACCTTTGATCACCGAAGGGATCTGCTGCAGGTGCGGGAAGCTTGGCGTACGAATCCGGGTGCGGTAGCTCATGGTGCCGCCATCGCTCGTCAGGTAATAACTGTTGATACCCTTGGTCGCTTCGATCATCTGGAAGGATTCGTTGGCCGGCATTACCGGGCCCCACGAAACTTGCAGGAAGTGCGTGATCAGGGTTTCGATGTGTTGCAGCGTGCGCTCTTTCGGCGGCGGCGTGGTCAGCGGGTGATCCGCCTTGTACGGGCCTTCCGGCATGTTGCGCATGCACTGTTCGATGATCTTCAGGCTCTGGCGCATTTCTTCGACGCGCACGATGCAGCGGTCGTAGGCATCGCCGTTGGCCGCCAGCGGCACTTCGAATTCGAAGTTCTGGTAGCCGGAGTACGGGCGTGCTTTACGCAGGTCGAAATCGCAACCGGTGGAACGCAGGCCAGCACCGGTGACGCCCCATTCCAGGGCCTCTTTGGTGTTGTACTGGGCGACGCCGATGGTCCGGCCCTTGAGGATGCTGTTGTCCAGGGCGGCTTTCTGGTATTCGTCCAGACGCTTGGGCATCCAGTCGATGAATTCCTTGACCAGGCGTTCCCAGCCACGCGGCAGGTCGTGGGCGACGCCGCCGATGCGGTACCAGGCCGGGTGCAGGCGGAAACCGGTGATGGCTTCGATGACCTTGTACGCACGCTGACGGTCGGTGAAGGTGAAGAACACCGGGGTCATGGCGCCGACGTCCTGGATATAGGTACCCAGGAACAGCAGGTGGCTGGTGATCCGGAAGAACTCGGCCATCATGATGCGGATGGTGTCGACCTTGTCCGGCACCTTGATGCCGGCCAGCTTCTCGACCGAGAGCACGTACGGCAGGTTGTTCATCACGCCGCCGAGGTAGTCGATACGGTCGGTGTACGGGATGAAGCTGTGCCACGACTGACGCTCGGCCATTTTCTCGGCACCACGGTGGTGGTAGCCGATGTCCGGTACGCAGTCGACGATTTCTTCGCCGTCCAGTTGCAGGATGATGCGGAAGGCACCGTGAGCCGAAGGGTGGTTCGGGCCCAGGTTGAGGAACATGTAGTCCTCGTTGGTGCCGGAGCGCTTCATGCCCCAGTCTTCCGGACGGAAGCGCGCAGCCTCTTCTTCAAGCTGTTGCTTGGCGAGGGTCAGGCTGAATGGATCGAATTCGGTGGCGCGGGCAGGGAAGTCCTTGCGCAGCGGGTGACCTTCCCAGGTCGGCGGCATCATGATGCGCGACAGGTGCGGGTGGCCCGGGAAATCGATGCCGAACATGTCCCACACTTCACGCTCGTACCAGTTGGCGTTGGGCCAGATACCGGTCACGGTCGGAACGCTCAGGTCGCTCTCGGAGAGGGCCACCTTGATCATCACGTCGCTGTTACGTTCCAGCGACATCAAGTGGTAGAACACGGTGAAGTCGGCGCCGCTCGGCAGCCCCTGGCGCTTGGTGCGCAGGCGCTCGTCCACGCCATGCAGGTCATAGAGCATGACGTACGGCTTGGGCAGGTTGCGCAGGAAGCTCAGGACTTCGACGAGCCTGGCACGCGCCACCCACAGCACCGGCATGCCGGTGCGTGTGGCCTGGGCGGTGAAGGCGTCAGGGCCAAAACGGTTGTTGAGTTCGACGACCACATCCTGGTCGTCTGCCTTATAAGGCGGGATGTACAGAGCACTGCCTGTAGTCATGGTTTTTTATCGCTTTCGGTCAACGTAAAGAATGAAGCCAGGTTTTCGTTCTATAAAAGAAGCGGTTCTGGATCAGACTTCGTCGGGGCTGCGCAGGTTGGTTACCTGAATACGCTGTTCGCGGCGCTGTTCCTTTTGTGACGGCATCTCGGCGCGGTATACGCCTTGATCTCCGACAACCCAGGAAAGTGGGCGACGCTCCTTGCCAATCGATTCCTGCAACAGCATCAAGCCTTGCAGAAATGCTTCAGGGCGGGGCGGGCAGCCAGGCACGTAGACGTCCACGGGCAGGAACTTGTCCACCCCCTGAACCACGGAGTAGATGTCGTACATGCCACCGGAGTTGGCGCACGAACCCATGGAGATAACCCACTTTGGCTCGAGCATTTGCTCGTAGAGACGCTGAATGATCGGCGCCATCTTGATAAAGCAGGTACCGGCGATAACCATGAAATCCGCCTGACGCGGCGATGCCCGGATAACTTCGGCGCCAAAGCGCGCGATGTCGTGGGGCGCCGTGAAGGCGGTGGTCATTTCCACGTAGCAGCAGGACAGACCGAAGTTGTACGGCCACAGGGAGTTCTTACGTCCCCAGTTGACCGCGCCACTCAGCACGTCTTCCAGCTTGCCCATGTAGATGTTTTTGTGGACTTGGTCTTCTAACGGGTCGGAAACGGTTTCCCGTTCGCCGATTGGGTACTGCTCGTTAGGAGCATCCGGGTCGATCCTGGTGAGATTGTATTGCATCGCCAAAGCCTCATTGTTTCAGCTTCGCTTGCCGCTTGCGACGAGCTTCCGGAGCCCAGTCAAGGGCGCCCACTCGAAATAGGTAGACAAGGCCTGCCAACAGAATTGCTATGAAAACGAGGGCTTCGACGAATCCGGTCCAGCCGCTTTCGCGGACGGACACAGACCAGGCAAAGAGAAAAAGGGCTTCGATGTCGAAGATCACGAAGAGCATCGCGACCAGATAGAATTTGGCTGAGAGCCGCAAGCGGGCGCCACCTGTAGGTAGCATGCCGGACTCGAACGGTTCGTTTTTGCTGCGGCCCCAGGCTTTTGACCCGAGGAGGCTGGAGACGCCGAGCATGAAGGCGCAAAGGCCGACTACACCGAGGAGGAAAATGGCAAAGCCCCAGTTGTGGGCCATGAGTCCTGTCGCTTCGGTCATGCTGGAAATCCTTAACAGAGAGCAAAGGTCTCTGAGCTCGAAAAAGTAACGATGCAGTGACGATATGTCGCAGCGCAATCAATCGCGGTGATTTTATGGCTAAACACCGGGCAAGTAAAATTCCTATAGCGAAATTATTCGATGGAATAAGGACATAGTGCACCTTCTTGGGGCTGTAGCCCTTGTGCTGCGGGCATTAGCGGGCTTTTCACGAATTGTGTTTTGTTTAACCGGTAAAGAAGTTTTCATGCTCTAAATGATAATGAATATTGTTTGCGTGGGGTTTAAGCGAATGTTTCTCGTGTGGCGGGGGAAGTTGCCGTTACTTGCTAGATTGTCGCTTAGTTGCTGACGGAGATCTTTTAACCGATCTGGTTGATGCAGATACCGCTCTAGATCAATGTTTTGCACAAATTTTCAGAATGCACACATTCCCCTTGTGGGAGCGGGCTTGCTCGCGAATGCAGTGGGTCAGCCAATGAATTTGTTGACTGATACACCGCATTCGCGAGCAAGCCCGCTCCCACATTTTGATCTGTGTTGTGTCAGGCAGGATTTCATCAGTGCAAAAAAAACGCCCCGAACCAGTCGGGGCGTCAGATCGTGCGGCACTGCGGTTAGGTCTTCCGTGGGGCCGCAGTGGCCGTGTACTCAGTACTTAGTGGAACTGCTCTTCTTCGGTCGAACCGGTCAGCGCAGTCACGGACGAGGTGCCGCCCTGGATCACGGTGGTCATGTCGTCGAAGTAACCGGTGCCCACTTCCTGCTGGTGCGCCACAAAGGTGTAACCCTTGGCAGCATCAGCGAACTCTTGTTCCTGCAGCTTCACGTAGGCAGTCATGTCGTTGCGGGCGTAGTCGTGCGCCAGGTTGAACATGCTGTGCCACATGTTGTGAATGCCGGCCAGGGTGATGAATTGGTGCTTGTAGCCCATGGCAGACAGTTCACGCTGGAACTTGGCGATGGTCGCGTCGTCCAGGTTCTTCTTCCAGTTGAAGGAAGGCGAGCAGTTGTAGGACAGCAGTTGATCCGGGTATTCCTTCTTGATGGCTTCGGCAAAGCGGCGAGCTTCGTCCAGGTCCGGCTTGGCAGTTTCGCACCAGATCAGGTCGGCGTACGGCGCGTAGGCCAGGCCACGAGCGATCGCCTGGTCGAGACCGGCGCGCACTTTATAGAAACCTTCCTGGGTACGTTCGCCAGTCACGAACGGCTGGTCGTACGGGTCGCAATCCGAGGTCAGCAAATCAGCCGCGTTGGCATCGGTACGGGCCAGGATGATGGTCGGAGTGCCAGCAACGTCAGCAGCCAGACGAGCAGCCGTCAGCTTTTGAACAGCTTCCTGGGTTGGAACCAGTACCTTGCCGCCCATGTGGCCGCATTTCTTCACCGAAGCCAGCTGGTCTTCGAAGTGAACGCCGGCAGCGCCTGCCTCGATCATGCTCTTCATCAGCTCGTAGGCGTTCAGTACGCCACCGAAACCGGCTTCAGCGTCTGCAACGATCGGTGCGAAGTAGTCGATGTAGCCTTCATCGCCCGGGCCTTTACCGGCTTTCCACTGGATCTGGTCGGCACGGCGGAACGAGTTGTTGATGCGCTTGACCACGGTTGGCACGGAGTCCACCGGGTACAGCGATTGGTCGGGGTACATGGATTCAGCGGAGTTGTTGTCCGCTGCCACTTGCCAGCCAGACAGGTAGATCGCCTGGATACCGGCTTTGACCTGTTGAACCGCTTGGCCGCCAGTCAGGGCGCCCATGCAGTTGACGAAATCTTTTTCGGGACGGAAGGACGGCTTGGCACCCTGGGTGACCAGCTTCCACAGCTTCTCGGCGCCGAGTTTTGCAAAGGTGTGCTCAGGTTGAACCGAGCCACGCAGGCGGACGACGTCAGCAGCGGAATAAGCGCGGGTCACGCCTTTCCAGCGTGGGTTTTCAGCCCAGTCTTTTTCAAGGGCTGCAATTTGCTGTTCGCGTGTCAGTGCCATGGGGAAAAACCTCGTCGCATAGGTCTAGGTGGAAAATTCCATTTGCCAGCCACGTAATCAGTGCGTGGTTATGGCTGCTCGCTGACCAGAAGCTTAGGCGGTCAAGTCAGGCTTGGCGGGGAAGGCGACGGGATGAACGAGTGGCTCAAGGGGGAGTTGAGCAGGTAAGGGCGAACTGCGAACAGTCTTCGGGCGTCGTGGGCCTTTGTACGATCCATCAGTGTGTTGCCGGGTTACCTGGTTAGCTTCCGTCCCTCGGGACAACTTCGTTCCAGTCGCAACCTCGTCAAACACACCTTGTGGGCGGTACAGACACGAATCGGCTCAGGTGGGTGGCTTTGAGCGACGATCCGAAGGCCCTTGCCAGGGCCCCTGATTAGCGGGAGCGAGGCCATCATGCCCATGCTTTTTTGGATCGTCAAATGTTTTGTAGTGCTTTTTTTCAAGCACTACATCTTTAGTCTAATACGACTCGCCAGTCAGTTTTTGGTGCTTCAGTTCAGCGTGTCGACTTTGACCCGCAATGTCAGGTCATCGCGCCCTTGAGTAGAGTAGCTGCGGGTTGTAGTGCTTTTGTCGGCTTGGGTCTGGCGGTTGATCCCGGCCAGGGTGATCCACTCGCCCAGGCGTCCGCTGACAGTTGTGTCGGTACTTTGCACGTTCACTACATCGGGACGTTCCTGGCTCATGCGGTCACGATTGGTACTGATGCTCAGGTGAACGGTCTCGCCGGTGACGCTGGCCGTCACGTAGAAGCCCTGGGTTACGTTGCGATACTGGGTCTGGTTCTGCGGGCGGCCGTAGGCATCGGGCTGGGTGGTGGTGAGGGGCACGCTCTGGCCGATCTGGATCAGCGCGGGCACGCCTTCGCTGGCCTGGATCTGCTGGATCCCGCCGTCACGGCTCTCGGTGCTGTAGGTGATGACCTGGGTTTGGTTATTGCCGTTGCTCTGCTGGTTGTTTTCGTTGGTGTCGACGGTGATCAGCAGGCGCTTGGAAGGCGTGTCCAGTTGCGCGAGCAGGGCGCGCAGGCCCTGGATCTTGTCGGGCTCGGCATTCACGATCAGTTGGTTGCCGTAGGCGCTGACGGTGCCGTCCTTGCCGATAAAGTTCTGCGCCACCGGCAGCAGGTCGGCGCTGGTGCGGTTGCTCAGGGGCACGACTTCGGTGGCGGCCATCACCGAGAAACTGGTGGCCAGGAGCAACAGGGTGAGCAGGGTGCGTAGGGACATGTCCGTTATCTCTGCGAGTCATTTAGGCTAGATATTGCCAGTTTGTCGGCCTGGCGGGGTGCAAGTTGAATCCTGGACGGCAAAAGGCCCTGGCATCGGGGGATGGCAGGGCCTTTTGAGGTGTTGCTGATGGCGCCTTCGCGAGCAAGCCCGCTCCCACATTTGACCTCATTCCAAAGGATGTACTGGATCGAATGTGGGAGCTGGCTTGCCTGCGAAGGGCGCGGCGCGGTCTCGGATCAGCCCTCGCGCACCATATCAACGTGAGGAATCCCGACTTCCAGGAACTCATCGCTGACAATCTTGAAGCCCAGGCGCTCATAAAACGGCGCCGCATGGACCTGTGCGCTGAGGATCTGCCGGGTCTGGCCGCGTTTCTCGGCCACGCCGATCACCGCTTCCATCAGCTTGTCGCCGACCTTCAGGCCGCGCCAGTCCTTGAGAACCGACACGCGGCCGATCTCGCCGGTAGGCAGCAGGCGTGCAGTACCGATGGGAAAGTCGCCTTCGAACGCCAGGAAATGCACGGCACTCGCGTCGTCTGCATCCCATTCCAGCTCCGGTGGAACCGATTGTTCAGCGATAAATACCGCTTCACGAATGCGCCGTATCTCGGCGATATCCTTTTGCCAGTCCGCGACACTTACGTGAATCTTATTCATCGGCAAACCCCAGGCTTCCTTGCTTGACCAGTTCCCACAGCAGGGCGCAGCCATCTTCATCCGCCAGCCATGGGCCGAGGTTGTCGATGTGCAGGGCGTCGGCGGCGCACACCAGCTTCAGCAGTTCCCGCAGCTTGCCCGGCAACAGGCGGCTCTGGCCGCTGGCGAACAGCAGCAGGTCGTCGTCGACTTCGGACCAGGCCAGGCGGGCGCTCGGGTTGCGGATCAGCACGGCGCCGTTTTCCAGGCTGCCCAGCAGGTCTTCTTCTTCCACTTCCGGGCCGGCGACCAGTTCCGGGTAGCGCGGCTCGGTCATGAACTGGCCGAACCAGGTCAGCAGCATGCGCTCGTCGCTCATGTGCTCGGCCAACAGGCTTTTCAGGCGGTCGAGGGCGTCGCCCTGGATCTGGTGCGGGTCGCTGACCGGCTGGGCATCGGCGTCGGTGTAGCGCTCTTCGTCAGTCAGGTACTGGCTGAGGAAGTCGGTGAAGTGGGTCAGCACTTCAGCGGCGCTCGGGGCGCGGAAGCCTACGGAGTAGGTCATGCAATCATCCACGGCCACACCGCAGTGGGCCAGGCGGGGCGGCAGGTAGAGCATGTCGCCCGGTTCCAGCACCCATTCGGCGGTCTCTTCGAATTCAGCGAGGATGCGCAGGTCCGCGTGTTGCAGCAGCGGGCTTTCGGAGTTGCACATCTGGCCGATCTTCCAGTTGCGCTTGCCGGAACCTTGCAGCAGGAACACGTCGTAGTTGTCGAAGTGCGGGCCCACGCTGCCACCCGGGGCGGCGTAGCTGATCATCACATCGTCAATGCGCCAGCTTGGCAGGAAGCGGAAGTTTTCCAGCAGTTCGGCCACTTCCGGCACGAACTGGTCGACCGCCTGCACCAGCAGGGTCCACTCGCGCTCGGGCAGGGTGCTGAAGGCATCTTCGGCGAACGGGCCGCGGCGCAACTCCCACGGGCGTTCGCCGTGTTCGATGATCAGGCGCGACTCGACTTCTTCTTCCAGCGCCAGGCCGGCCAGTTCGTCGGCGTCGATCGGGCTTTCGAAGTCAGGGATGGCCTGGCGGATCAGCAGGGGTTTTTTCTGCCAGTAGTCGCGCAGGAATTCCCGTGCCGTGATGCCGCCCAGAAGTTGAAGAGGAATGTCAGGATTCATGTGTAACCTATTGAAAAAAAGCACTTTTCAGACGGGAATAAAAACGCCCGGCGCTGCCGGGCGTCTCAAGGGGTCAAGCTTCTATCAGATGCGTTTGGCTTGAGCCACAGCGTTGCCGATGTAGTTGGCCGGGGTGAGCAGTTTCAGCTCGGCCTTGGCGGCGGCTGGCATGTCCAGGCCGTCAATGAAAGTTTGCAGCGCTTCGGAGGTGATGCCCTTGCCGCGGGTCAGCTCTTTGAGCTTCTCGTACGGGTTTTCGATGTTGTAGCGGCGCATCACGGTCTGGATCGGCTCGGCCAAAACTTCCCAGCAAGCGTCCAGGTCAGCGGCGATCTTCTGCGCGTTGAGCTCCAGTTTGCTGATGCCTTTGAGGCTGGCTTCGTACGCGATCACGCTGTGGGCGAAGCCCACGCCGAGGTTGCGCAGTACGGTGGAGTCGGTCAGGTCGCGCTGCCAGCGGGAGATTGGCAACTTGCTGGCCAGGTGCTGGAACAGGGCGTTGGCGATCCCGAGGTTGCCTTCGGAGTTTTCGAAGTCGATCGGGTTGACCTTGTGCGGCATGGTCGACGAACCGATTTCGCCGGCAATGGTGCGCTGCTTGAAGTAGCCCAGGGAGATGTAGCCCCAGATATCGCGATCGAAGTCGATCAGGATGGTGTTGAAGCGCGCAATCGCGTCGAACAGCTCGGCGATGTAGTCGTGGGGTTCGATTTGCGTGGTGTACGGGTTGAAACCCAGGCCCAGTTCGTCTTCGATGAAGGCGCGGGCGTTTTCTTCCCAGTCGATCTCAGGATAGGCCGACAGGTGGGCGTTGTAGTTGCCTACGGCGCCGTTGATCTTGCCCAGCAGCGGTACGGCCGCGACTTGAGCGATCTGGCGCTCCAGGCGGTACACCACGTTGGCCAGTTCTTTACCCAGGGTGGTCGGCGAAGCCGGCTGGCCGTGGGTGCGCGACAGCATCGGAACGTCGGCGAAACGGATCGCCAGTTCGCGGATGGCGTCGGCAGTCTGGCGCATCAGTGGCAGCATCACGTCATCACGGCCTTCGCGCAGCATCAGGGCGTGGGACAGGTTGTTGATGTCCTCGCTGGTGCAGGCAAAGTGGATGAACTCGCTGACCTTGGCCAGTTCCGGCAGCTTGGCCGCTTGCTCTTTGAGCAGGTATTCGATGGCTTTAACGTCGTGGTTGGTGGTGCGCTCGATCTCTTTGACACGCTCGGCGTGCTCCAGAGCGAAGTTTTCCGCCAGGGCGTTCAGCACAGCGTTGGCTTCGGCAGAGAACGCCGGCACTTCGCTGATGCCAGGGTGAGCGGCCAGGCGCTGGAGCCAGCGCACTTCAACCAGAACACGAGCACGGATCAAGCCGTATTCGCTGAAAATAGGGCGCAGGGCCTGGGTTTTGCCGGCGTAGCGGCCGTCAACAGGGGAAACCGCAGTGAGCGAAGAAAGCTGCATGGGGTGTTCTCGGACAGTCGGGCAACGAAATGGGGCGCGTATCATACATGAAAAAATCCGCCGGTCCGTTGCCAACTGACCGGCGTATTACGCGTGGGGCTATAAAAAAATCGGTTGCTGCGACTTATTCGTTGCGCATCAACGGGTAAAGCTCTTTCAGCAATTTGCGTCGGCTGACCACCAACTGCCAGCGATGACCGCCCAATTGGCGCCATAACCGCGCCGAACGAATACCGGCCAACAGCAGGGCGCGGATTTTCGAGGCGTTGTTCGGTTGTTGCAGGTTGCGCATATCGCCGTGCACCTGGATCCGCTGGCGCAAGGTGCTCAGGGTGTCCTGGTACAGGGCGCCACAGGCTGCGATCACGTTTTCGTGGGCCGGGCCAAAATGCTCGACCTGGGACTGGATCTGCGGCAGGCGCTTGCCGATGGTGTCCAGCAGGTCGTCGCGCTTGGCCAATTGACGCTCCAGGCCGAGCATCGACAGGGCGTAGCGCAGCGGCTCGCGCTGCAAGGTGCTTGGATCGCGCTCGAGGGCGCCGACCAGTGCGCGATAACCTTCGCGCAGGGCCAGGTCATCGCCGCCGTACACTTCCAGGGTGTCCTTCGGGTCGCGGATCAGCAGGCTGCCGAGCATACAGGTCAGGCCTGCCTCGGTGACCTGGCCGGTCTTGGCGATCTTGTCCACCAGCACCGCGGCGAGAAACACGCCGCCCAGTGCCGTCAGTTGCTCCTGGGTCGGGCTCATGCCGGGCTGCTCCAGGGTTCGGCAACTTCGATCACACCGCCCCCCAGGCAAATCTCTCCGTCATAGAACACTACCGATTGGCCGGGCGTTACGGCGCGCTGCGGGTCGTCGAAGGTGGCGCGATAGCCGGTGGCGGTTTTTTCCAGGGTGCAGGGCTGGTCGCTTTGGCGATAGCGCACTTTGGCCGTGAGGCGGCGCGGGCTGCTGAGGTCAACCGGGTTGACCCAGTAGATGTCCGAGGCCAGCAGGGCGCGGGAGAACAGCCATGGGTGGTCATTGCCCTGGCCCACGATCAGCTCGTTGTGCTCCAGGTCCTTGACCAGCACGTACCACGGCTCTTCGCCGGCGTCTTTCAAGCCGCCGATGCCCAGGCCCTGGCGCTGGCCGATGGTGTGGTACATCAAGCCGTGGTGACGGCCGATGATCTCGCCTTCGGTGGTCTTGATCTCGCCCGGTTGCGCCGGCAGGTACTGCTTGAGGAAGTCGCTGAAACGGCGCTCGCCGATAAAGCAGATCCCGGTGGAATCCTTCTTCTTGGCGGTGGCCAGGCCGTGTTTCTCGGCAATGGCGCGCACTTCGGGCTTTTCCAGCTCGCCCACCGGGAACAGGGTCTTGGCGATCTGTTCGCCGCCGACGGCGTGCAGGAAGTAGCTCTGGTCCTTGTTGGCGTCCAGGCCCTTGAGCAGCTCGGTGCGGCCATCGATGTCGCGACGGCGCACGTAGTGGCCAGTAGCAATCAGATCGGCACCGAGGATCATCGCGTAGTCGAGGAACGCCTTGAACTTGATCTCGCGGTTACACAGGATGTCCGGGTTCGGCGTGCGGCCGGCCTTGTATTCGGCCAGGAAGTGCTCGAACACGTTGTCCCAGTACTCGGCGGCGAAGTTGGCGGTGTGCAGCTTGATGCCGATTTTGTCGCAGACGGCCTGGGCATCCGCCAGGTCGTCCATGGCGGTGCAATATTCCGTTCCATCGTCTTCTTCCCAGTTCTTCATGAACAGGCCTTCCACCTCATAACCCTGCTCCATGAGCAGAACGGCGGAAACGGAAGAATCCACGCCGCCGGACATACCGACGATGACGCGCTTCTTTTGTGTGTCAGAAGGGGCTGGATCACGCATAGGATTTCAACGGGAGTCTTTAAAAAGGACGCGATTCTAGCAGGCTCGCGTCTGCAAGGCTAAAGAGAAGGGCGGATCAATTCGAGGCTGTGGCGCTGGCCGGCCAGATAATCGTCGATGCAGCGGATGATCAGCTCGCTGCGCCAGTCTTCGCGCAGGGCCATCAATTCGTCACGGGTCAGCCAGCGGGCGCGCAGAATACCGTCGTCCAGTGGGTAGTCCGGGTGGTGTTGCAGGGCCTTGGCGATGAAGCATGCGCGCTGATAGGTCACGCCATTGCTGGGAGCGGTGTACAGGTAAATCCCGACAATCCCGGTGGCTTCGACGTCCCAGCCGGTCTCTTCGAGGGTTTCGCGCACGGCGGCCTCGGTCAGGGTTTCGTTCGGGTCGAGGTGACCGGCGGGCTGGTTGAGCACGGCGCGGCCGCCCTTGAGTTCTTCGACCATCAGGAAGCGGCCGTTGTCTTCGACGATGGTGGCGACGGTGATGTGAGGTAGCCAGGTCATAAAGTGCCTCGATTCAAGGTGTAACGCTGTCTTCAGGCGCGATTGCATTCAGTGTGGGAGCGGGCTTGCTCGCGAATACGGCGTGTCAGTTAAAGAGGTATTGACTGATCCACCGCATTCGCGAGCAAGCCCGCTCCCACATTTTGATTGGGTTTCTTCAATAAAAGCGCCATGTCCAGAAACAGAAACCCCGGCACAGGGCCGGGGCTTCTTTGCATCCTTACAACCTTACACCAGCGCAGCGATTGCCGCGTTGAGGGTGGCGCTTGGGCGCATGGCCTTGCTGGTCAGCTCGGCGTTCGGTGCGTAGTAGCCACCGATGTCCACTGGCTTGCCCTGGACAGCGTTGAGCTCGGCAACGATGGTCGCCTCGTTCGCGGTCAGGGTCTTGGCCAGTTCGCCAAACTGCGCTTGCAATGCAGTGTCTTCGGTCTGGGCCGCCAGGGCTTGAGCCCAGTACAGCGCCAGGTAGAAGTGGCTGCCGCGGTTGTCGATGTTGCCGACTTTGCGCGATGGCGACTTGTTGTTGTCGAGGAACTGGCCGGTGGCCTGGTCCAGGGTCTTGGACAGTACCAGGGCTTTCGGGTTGTTGTACGTCACACCCAAATGCTCGAGGGATGCGGCCAGGGCGAGGAACTCGCCCAGGGAATCCCAGCGCAGGAAGTTCTCTTCAACCAGTTGCTGCACGTGCTTCGGAGCCGAGCCGCCAGCGCCGGTTTCGAACAGGCCGCCACCGTTCATCAGCGGCACGATCGACAGCATCTTGGCGCTGGTGCCCAGTTCCATGATCGGGAACAGGTCGGTCAGGTAGTCGCGCAGAACGTTGCCGGTCACCGAGATGGTGTCCAGGCCCTTGCGG
The DNA here is from genome assembly GCF_013386835.1 of Pseudomonas sp. IPO3774. NCBI lineage: Bacteria > Pseudomonadati > Pseudomonadota > Gammaproteobacteria > Pseudomonadales > Pseudomonadaceae > Pseudomonas > Pseudomonas sp. IPO3774. The sequence continues at coordinate 38,490 of NZ_JACAQY010000007.1, read as the reverse complement.
GTGCGCTCCAGGGTGAACTTCATCGCGTCGACTGGCGACATGATGCGGATGTCCAGGCCTTCGGTGTTGTGGTCTTTCAGGTAAGCCTGAACTTTCTCGACCACGACGCCGTCGTGCGCGCGCTGTGGGTCCAGCCAGAAGATGGCCGGGGTGTTGCTGGCGCGGGCGCGGTTGACGGCCAGTTTGACCCAGTCCTGGATCGGCGCGTCTTTGGTCTGGCACATGCGGAAGATGTCGCCGGCTTCAACAGCCTGTTCCATCAGCAGGTTGCCCTTGCTGTCGGTGACGCGGACTACGCCGTCAGCCTTGATCTGGAAGGTCTTGTCGTGGGAGCCGTACTCTTCGGCTTTTTTCGCCATCAGGCCAACGTTTGGCACGCTGCCCATGGTGGTTGGGTCGAAGGCGCCATTGGCCTTGCAGTCTTCGATCACTGCCTGGTAGATAGTGGCGTAGCAGCGATCCGGGATCACCGCCTTGGTGTCGTGCAGCTGGCCGTCGGTGCCCCACATCTTGCCGGAGTCACGGATCATGGCAGGCATCGATGCGTCGACGATGACGTCGCTCGGCACGTGCAGGTTGGTGATGCCTTTGTCGGAGTTGACCATCGCCAGGGAAGGGCGAGCAGCGTATACCGCCTGGATGTCGGCTTCGATCTGCGCTTGCTGATCGGCCGGCAGGGCCTTGATGCGAGCGTACAGGTCGCCGATGCCGTTGTTCAGGTTGAAGCCGATCTGCTCCAGCACCACAGCGTGCTTGGCCAGTGCGTCTTTATAGAACTCGGCAACGATCTGGCCGAACATGATCGGGTCGGAAACCTTCATCATGGTGGCTTTCAGGTGAACCGACAGCAGCACGCCTTGTTTCTTGGCGTCTTCGATTTCAGCGGCGATGAAGCTGCGCAGGGCTTTCTTGCTCAGCACGGCGGTGTCGATGATCTCGCCAGCTTGTACGCTGGTTTTTTCCTTCAGGACGGTAGCAGTACCGTCCTTGGCGATCAGTTCGATCTTGACGGCATCAGCGCCTTCGATCTGAACGGCTTTCTCGCTGCCGTAGAAGTCGCCGTTGCTCATGTGGGCAACGTGGGACTTGGAGTCGGCAGCCCAGGCACCCATTTTGTGCGGGTGCTTGCGAGCGTAGTTCTTGACCGACAGCGGGGCGCGGCGGTCGGAGTTGCCTTCGCGCAGTACCGGGTTCACGGCGCTGCCCTTGACCTTGTCGTAACGTGCACGGGTTTCTTTTTCCGCGTCGGTGGTTACGGTTTCCGGGTAGTCCGGCAGGGCGTAGCCCTGGGCCTGCAGTTCCTTGATCGCAGCTTGCAGCTGAGGGGTCGAGGCACTGATGTTCGGCAGCTTGATGATGTTGGCTTCAGGGGTAACGGCCAGGTCGCCCAGTTCGGCGAGGTGGTCCGGCACGGCCTTGGCGCCCAGTTGCTCGGGGAAGCTTGCGAGGATGCGCGCGGCCAGGGAAATGTCGCGGGTTTCCACGGCAATATCAGCGGAAGCGGTGAAGGCCTCTACGATAGGCAGCAGTGAATAGGTGGCGAGGGCTGGGGCTTCGTCGGTGAAGGTGTAGATGATCTTCGAGCGGGTGGGCATATTCGGATTAACTCTCTTCTTTGCTGAAAGCATGCGCAGAAACTCGAGATGCGCCGGGTAAAGCGCGTTCGTTCAAAGTCATCCATGAGCGAAATGTCGAAGTTTCTTCGCGGTGATGTTGGGTTGCATCAGTCGAGCGTCAAGCGGGTGAGCTACTGTAGTAGCTCGGCTTTTCTGGCGGAGGGCGTCTGTCTAGAGCGGTCGGCCGTCGTGACTCTTTGGTCAGCGGCGGCATTATACATAGGTCGCTATGCTTACGCCGAGCCTTCATACAAAAGGTGTGTCGTCCATTGGTCTAAAGGTCGCAGGCAGCGGGTTGCGCCTAAAGTCGCATGATGTGCTCAAGATTGGCGCTTTTCCCTTTGCTTTCAAGCTTGTAGGCCGCTAAATGTGCTGTTTTCGACGCAAATGTGCAGGGCCTGAGGTTTCAGTCCTCATTTATCTGGAGTAGGCTCGAACGCAGCCAGATGTTCAATCCATAGATGGAGTTCAGCATGGGATACAAGAAGATTCAGGTTCCGGCAGTCGGCGACAAAATCACCGTCAATGCAGACCATTCTCTCAATGTTCCTGACAACCCGATCATCCCCTTCATCGAGGGTGACGGTATTGGCGTCGACATCAGCCCGGTGATGATCAAGGTGGTCGATGCAGCTGTTAACAAGGCTTATGGCGGCAAGCGCAAAATCTCCTGGATGGAGGTGTATGCCGGCGAAAAGGCCACCCAGGTTTACGACCAGGACACCTGGCTGCCCCAGGAAACCCTGGATGCGGTCAAGGACTACGTGGTTTCCATCAAGGGCCCGCTGACCACCCCAGTCGGTGGCGGTATCCGTTCGCTGAACGTGGCCCTGCGCCAACAGCTCGACCTTTATGTGTGCCTGCGCCCGGTGCGCTGGTTCGAAGGCGTGCCAAGCCCGGTCAAGAAGCCAGGCGATGTGGACATGACCATCTTCCGCGAGAACTCCGAGGATATTTACGCCGGCATCGAGTGGAAAGCCGGCTCCCCGGAAGCGATCAAGGTCATCAAGTTCCTGAAGGAAGAGATGGGTGTCACCAAGATCCGTTTCGACCAGAACTGCGGGATCGGCATCAAGCCGGTGTCCCTGGAAGGCACCAAGCGTCTGGCGCGCAAGGCCTTGCAGTATGTCGTGGATAACGACCGCGATTCGCTGACCATTGTGCACAAAGGCAACATCATGAAGTTCACCGAAGGTGCCTTCAAGGAATGGGCCTACGAAGTGGCGGCCGAAGAGTTCGGCGCGACCCTGTTGGATGGCGGCCCGTGGATGCAATTCAAGAACCCGCGCACCGGCAAGAATGTGGTGGTCAAGGACGCCATTGCCGACGCCATGCTCCAGCAGATCCTGCTGCGCCCGGCCGAATACGACGTGATCGCCACCCTTAACCTTAATGGTGACTATCTGTCCGACGCACTGGCGGCGGAAGTGGGCGGTATCGGTATTGCGCCGGGCGCCAACCTGTCCGACACCGTGGCGATGTTCGAAGCCACCCACGGTACTGCGCCGAAGTATGCCGGCAAGGACCAGGTCAACCCGGGTTCGCTGATCCTGTCGGCGGAAATGATGTTGCGCCACATGGGCTGGACCGAAGCGGCCGACCTGATCATCAAGGGCACCAACGGCGCAATTTCGGCCAAGACCGTGACCTATGACTTCCACCGCTTGATGGACGGCGCCAAGTTGCTGTCGTCGTCGGCGTTCGGGGATGCGCTGATTTCGCATATGTAAGCTGATACAGGGGCGTAAAAAAACCGGCCTGATGGGCCGGTTTTTTTTAGAGCGTTTGCTCAGTGGCTGATCAGGCCAGTTGTCTTTTTGATTTTTGAGCGACGCCCTCTTTGGGGGTAGTGGCGCTGACTGGAGCGCTGATATTCACTGCGTGCAAGCCCTTGGGTCCCTGAATGATGTCGAAGGAAACCGGTTGCCCTGCCTTTAGTGTCTTGTAGCCATCCATTTGGATAGCCGAGTAATGCGCAAATAGGTCGTCAGTCTTGTCGTCTTCGTTGATGAAGCCGTAACCCTTGGCATTGTTGAACCACTTGACCTTACCGCTCGCCATGCCCATATCCCTCTGCACCAGACTCCATCACTGGAGTATCATCCAGTTTATCCGTCCTAACCCGAATAAATAAGGTTGACTGCGCGGACCTTTTTTACCCACTGTGGGTTCTATTGGTTGTAACACTGATTTGCCGATAGTCAAGGCGACCAGTCGGTCAGAGTTGAAATTCTGACAGGTCGCCCCCACCACTGTATTTGAACCACTGACGAACCTTTCTTTCCATGCATGCAATCAGCCAGATTCGACTAACATTCAATCAGGATCGCCCGGATCATCAAGAAGACGACGACGGTTCTGCAGGCATTGCTGTCCAGGAGGCCAAGCCTGCTTTACAGGCGCCGCCGATGTACAAGGTGGTTTTGTTCAATGATGACTACACACCGATGGATTTCGTCGTCGAAGTACTCGAGGTGTTTTTTAACCTGAACCGCGAGTTGGCGACCAAGGTAATGCTGGCCGTTCACACAGAAGGACGGGCAGTATGTGGAGTGTTTACCCGCGACATCGCCGAGACAAAGGCCATGCAGGTCAACCAGTACGCCAGGGAAAGCCAGCATCCGCTACTCTGTGAAATCGAGAAGGACGGTTAACTCCGACCACTTGGGTATGAGGTGAAGCTATGTTAAACCGCGAGCTCGAAGTCACCCTCAATCTTGCCTTCAAGGAGGCCCGTTCGAAGCGTCATGAATTCATGACCGTCGAACACCTGCTGCTGGCACTTTTGGATAACGAAGCTGCCGCCACCGTACTGCGTGCGTGTGGTGCCAATCTCGACAAACTCAAGCATGACCTGCAGGAGTTTATCGACTCCACCACGCCGTTGATCCCCGTTCATGACGAGGACCGCGAGACCCAGCCAACCCTGGGCTTCCAGCGGGTACTGCAGCGTGCCGTTTTCCACGTACAGAGCTCCGGCAAGCGCGAAGTCACAGGGGCCAATGTGCTCGTGGCGATCTTCAGCGAGCAGGAAAGCCAGGCTGTGTTCCTGCTCAAGCAGCAAAGCGTTGCCCGTATTGATGTCGTCAACTACATCGCCCATGGCATTTCCAAGGTGCCGGGGCATGGCGATCACTCGGAAGGTGAGCAGGATATGCAGGATGACGAGGGCGGTGAGTCTTCTTCTTCGAGCAACCCGCTGGACGCTTATGCCAGCAACCTCAACGAACTGGCGCGCCAGGGGCGGATCGATCCGCTGGTAGGGCGTGAGCTGGAAGTTGAGCGCGTGGCGCAGATCCTGGCGCGTCGCCGCAAGAACAACCCGTTGTTGGTCGGTGAGGCAGGCGTGGGTAAAACCGCGATTGCCGAAGGCCTGGCCAAACGCATTGTTGATAACCAGGTGCCCGACCTGCTGGCCAACAGCGTCGTCTACTCCCTTGACCTGGGCGCGTTACTCGCCGGGACCAAGTACCGTGGCGACTTCGAGAAGCGCTTCAAGGCGCTGCTCGGTGAGCTGAAAAAACGCCCGCAGGCGATCCTGTTCATTGACGAAATCCACACCATCATCGGTGCCGGTGCGGCTTCCGGTGGGGTGATGGATGCTTCGAACCTGCTCAAGCCGCTGCTGTCTTCGGGCGATATCCGTTGCATCGGCTCGACCACGTTCCAGGAATTCCGCGGGATCTTCGAAAAAGACCGTGCCCTGGCGCGCCGCTTCCAGAAAGTGGATGTGTCCGAGCCTTCGGTAGAAGACACCATTGGCATCCTGCGCGGGCTCAAGGGGCGCTTTGAAGCGCACCATGGCATCGAGTACACCGATGAGGCGCTGCGTGCAGCCGCCGAACTGGCATCGCGCTACATCAATGACCGGCACATGCCGGACAAGGCCATCGACGTGATCGACGAGGCGGGTGCCTACCAGCGCCTGCAGCCGGTAGAGAAGCGTGTGAAACGCATCGACGTGCCTCAGGTCGAGGATATCGTGGCGAAGATCGCGCGGATTCCGCCAAAACACGTCAACACCTCCGATCGGGAGCTGCTGCGTAACCTGGAGCGCGACCTCAAGCTGACCGTGTTTGGTCAGGATGCGGCGATCGACTCGCTGTCCACCGCGATCAAGCTGTCCCGCGCTGGCCTCAAGTCGCCGGACAAGCCGGTCGGTTCGTTCCTGTTCGCCGGGCCTACCGGCGTCGGCAAGACCGAAGCGGCGCGGCAATTGGCCAAGGCCATGGGGATCGAGCTGGTGCGTTTCGACATGTCCGAGTACATGGAGCGTCACACCGTGTCGCGCCTGATCGGTGCGCCTCCGGGCTATGTCGGCTTCGACCAGGGCGGCCTGTTGACCGAGGCGATCACCAAGCAGCCACATTGCGTGCTGCTGCTCGATGAAATCGAGAAGGCGCACCCGGAAGTCTTCAACCTGCTGTTGCAGGTCATGGACCACGGCACCCTGACCGACAACAACGGGCGCAAGGCGGACTTCCGCAACGTGATCGTGATCATGACCACCAACGCCGGTGCCGAAACGGCCGCGCGGGCTTCCATTGGCTTTACTCATCAGGATCACTCTTCCGACGCCATGGAAGTGATCAAGAAGAGTTTCACGCCGGAATTCCGCAACCGCCTGGACACCATCATTCAGTTTGGTCGCCTCAGCCATGAGGTCATCAAAAGCGTGGTGGACAAGTTCCTCACCGAGCTCCAGGCGCAGTTGGAAGACAAGCGCGTGCAGCTGGAAGTCTCGGACGCGGCGCGCAACTGGCTGGCGGAAGGTGGCTACGACGCGGCAATGGGCGCTCGGCCAATGGCTCGCCTGATCCAGGACAAGATCAAGCGCCCACTGGCGGAAGAGATCCTGTTCGGCGAACTGGCAGACCATGGTGGCGTGGTGCATATCGATCTGAAGGACGGCGAGTTGACCTTCGACTTCGAAACCACGGCTGAAATGGCCTGATAGCTGACGCAACAAAACAAAAAGGCGCCGAGAGGCGCCTTTTTGCTGCCTTGAAACCGATGCAGATCAAATGTGGGAGCGGGCTTGCTCGCGAATGCGGTGTGCCAGTCGACATAATCAGTGACTGACACGCCGCATTCGCGAGCAAGCCCGCTCCCACAAGGGATTGCTGGTTTCAGGTAAATCGCGCGCACACAAAAACGCCCGGCATAACCGGGCGTTTTGTATTGACTTGATTAACGGGCGCGGTAAGTGATGCGCCCTTTGCTCAGGTCATAGGGCGTCAGTTCGACGCGCACTTTGTCACCGGTAAGAATACGAATGTAGTTCTTGCGCATCTTGCCGGAGATATGCGCGGTTACGACGTGCCCATTTTCCAACTCCACACGAAACATGGTGTTGGGCAGGGTGTCGACGACAGTGCCTTCCATTTCGAAGCTGTCTTCTTTCGACATGCAGTAAAGCCCTCGGTATCCAGTGAATGGCCCGGTGCAACTGCGCCAGGCAAAAGCGGCGTGCATTGTGCCCGAAAAAGGGTGTTTAAGCCAAGAGGTTCTAGTTCAACGTGACCCATCTTTGGTTAATTAGCAGCTCAATGGGCCGATATTGGGTCTTGTAGTTCATCTTTTTGCAGTTTTTGATCCAGTATCCGAGGTACACCGCCTCCAATTCCAGGCGCAAGGCTTCACCGATCTGCCACAGGATCGCAAAGCGTCCCAGGCTGCGCCGTTCCTCGGCGGGCTCATAAAAGGTGTAGACCGCCGACAGGCCATTGGGCAGCAGGTCAGTCACGGCGACCGCCACCAGTCGTCCCTCGAGCCGAAACTCATAGAAGCGCGAGAAGGGCAGGTCGCGCACCAGGAAGGTGGAAAACTGGTCGCGGCTGGGCGGGAACATGTCGCCGTCGGCGTGGCGCTGTTCGATGTAGCGTTGGTAAAGGTCGAAATATTCTTCGCTGAAGCCGGGTTTGGTGGCGGTAACGGTCAGGTCGGCGTTGCGCTTCAGGATGCGTTTCTGGTTGCGGTCCGGCAGGAACTGCGCCACCGGGATGCGCGCCGGTACGCAGGCGTTGCAGTTCTGGCAGTGCGGCCGGTAAAGGTGGTCGCCGCTGCGCCGGAAGCCCATTTCCGACAAATCGGCATACACATGCACGTCCATCGGCTGGCTGGGGTCGAGGAACAGCGTGGTGGCCTGCTCATCGGGCAGATAGCTGCATGAGTGGGGTTGAGTGGCATAAAACTTCAAACGCGCCAGCTCGGTCATGATCAACCCTCGGATAAGCTTTGAAATAAGTGTAAGCCAGGTGCGGGGAAGTCGCCTAGGAAACCCACGGAGCAGAGCTGGTTTGGTCCAAATGGTCGCGCAGGTAGTTGGCGAAGTCGCTGCGGGGAATGGCGCGGGCGCCGAGGCTGTGCAGGTGATCGGTGGGCATCTGGCAGTCGATCAGCACAAAGCCCCAGGCCTGTAGTTGCCGAACCAGGGTGGCAAAGCCGTATTTCGAGGCGTTGTCGGCGCGACTGAACATGGACTCGCCGAAAAACAACTGGCCCATCGCCAGGCCGTACAGGCCGCCCACCAGTTCGCCCGCGTCCCACACCTCCACCGAATGCGCATAACCGCGCTGGTGCAGTTGCAGGTAGGCGTTCTGCATGGCTTCGGTGATCCAGGTGCCATCGGCATAACTGCGCGGCGCCGCGCACGCCTGGATGACCGCAGCGAAGTCCTGGTCGAAGGTCACTGTGTAACGCTGCTGGCGCAACAATTTGCCGAGGCTGCGGGAAACGTGCAGCTCATCGGGGAAGAGTACGGTGCGTGGGTCGGGCGACCACCAGAGGATGGGCTGGCCTTCCGAGAACCAGGGAAAGCAGCCGTGGCGGTAGGCCTGGATCAGGCGGTCGGCCGACAGGTCGCCACCGGCAGCGAGCAGGCCATTGGGTTCGCGCATGGCCTTGGCCAGCGGTGGGAAGGTCAGGGTGTTGCGTTGTAACCAGGTCAGCATGGCATCCAGGCTTACGGAAGGGGAGGGCGGTAACGGCGATGTTGTCCGTTGCAAGAGCTGTGATTATTGTCGACGAAACGCTCTGGGGCTACCCCGAACATGGGATCGGTGCAGATAAGCATGAACGGGTGTTTCTGCAACTCTATGCCGGGGGCGTGGTCGTAATCGCGTACGTCGGTCGGCAAGCTAGCCTGGATTGGCAAAAACAGCTCATAAGCCTTTGTCAGTAAAGACAATGCATGCTCAAATTGAACGTTATGAAATTGAACATTGGCTATGCTGTGTAACGTAGGGCCAAGTGCGTGGCATCGCGCACACAAACCCGTACAATGCGGCCATTGGGGCGTTATCGCCGTTTCATGAATCAGTAGCAGGGTGTTAAAAGTAGCTCCACTGGCACTCGTTCATTTTTTACCTGCCCGGATTGGGCAGTGTTTTGCAGTCATTCAACAGATGGACGCGCTAAAGGCGCAGGAAAAGACCCGTTTTGAAGAAATCCGCCGCAACACCTAAAGCCGCAGTCGTGCCCGCCTGGCGCCAGCACCTGCACTACCGACTCAAGGAAGGTGCACTAATCGCCATCGGAGCGCTGTGCCTGTTCCTGATGATGGCCTTGCTTACCTATGGCAAGGACGATCCAGGCTGGAGCCACAACAGCAAGATCGAAGACGTGCAGAACTTCGGTGGTCCGGCCGGCTCCTACAGCGCCGACATCCTGTTCATGGTGCTGGGTTACTTCGCTTACATCTTCCCGTTGCTGCTGGCCATCAAGACCTGGCAGATCTTCCGCCAGCGTCACGAGCCGTGGCAATGGAGCGGCTGGCTGTTCTCCTGGCGCCTGATCGGCCTGGTGTTCCTGGTGTTGTCCGGCGCGGCCCTGGCCCATATCCATTTCCATGCACCTACCGGTCTGCCGGCCGGTGCCGGCGGCGCTCTGGGCGAAAGCCTCGGCGATCTGGCCCGCAGGACCCTGAATATCCAGGGCAGCACCCTGATGTTTATTGCGCTGTTCCTGTTCGGCCTCACCGTGTTTACCGACCTGTCCTGGTTCAAGGTCATGGACGTGACCGGCAAGATCACCCTCGACCTGCTCGAACTGTTCCAGGGCGCCGCGAATCGCTGGTGGTCGGCCCGGGTGGACCGCAAACGCATGGTTGCGCAACTGCGCGAGGTGGATACCCGCGTCAACGAGGTGGTAGCCCCGAGCACGCCGGACCGGCGTGAGCAGGCCAAGGTCAAGGAACGCCTGATCGAACGCGAGCAGGCCCTGACCAAGCACATGTCGGACCGCGAGAAGCAAGTGCCGCCGGTGATTGCCCCTGCGCCGCCGAAGGCCCCCGAGCCGAGCCACCGCGTGCAGAAAGAGAAACAGGCGCCGTTGTTTGTCGACAGCGCCGTGGAAGGCACCTTGCCGCCGATCTCGATTCTTGATCCTGCGGAAAAGAAACAGCTCAATTATTCCCCCGAATCCCTGGCGGCCGTCGGCCACCTGCTGGAAATCAAGCTCAAGGAATTCGGCGTCGAAGTCTCGGTGGATTCGATCCACCCGGGCCCGGTGATTACCCGCTACGAAATCCAGCCGGCTGCCGGCGTCAAGGTCAGCCGCATTTCCAACCTGGCCAAGGATCTGGCGCGTTCGCTGGCCGTGACCAGCGTGCGGGTGGTGGAAGTAATTCCGGGCAAGACCACCGTCGGTATCGAGATTCCCAACGAAGACCGGCAGATCGTGCGCTTCTCCGAAGTGCTGTCGACCCCGGAATACGACAACTTCAAGTCGCCGGTCACCCTGGCCCTGGGCCACGACATCGGCGGCAAGCCGGTGATCACCGACCTGGCGAAAATGCCTCACTTGCTGGTTGCCGGTACCACCGGTTCCGGTAAGTCGGTGGGTGTGAACGCGATGATCCTGTCGATCCTGTTCAAGTCGGGCCCGGATGACGCCAAGCTGATCATGATCGACCCGAAAATGCTTGAGCTGTCCATCTACGAAGGCATTCCACACCTGTTGTGCCCGGTGGTGACCGACATGAAGGATGCGGCCAACGCCCTGCGCTGGAGCGTTGCCGAGATGGAGCGGCGCTACAAGCTGATGGCGAAGATGGGTGTGCGTAACCTGTCGGGCTTCAACGCCAAGGTCAAGGAAGCCCAGGACGCCGGCACGCCGCTGACCGACCCGTTGTACAAGCGTGAAAGCATCCACGACGAAGCGCCGCTGTTGACCAAATTGCCGACCATCGTGGTGGTGGTCGACGAATTTGCCGACATGATGATGATCGTCGGCAAGAAGGTCGAAGAGCTGATCGCCCGTATCGCCCAGAAGGCGCGGGCCGCCGGGATCCACTTGATCCTCGCGACCCAGCGTCCGTCGGTGGACGTGATCACCGGCCTGATCAAGGCCAACATCCCGACCCGCATGGCGTTCCAGGTGTCGAGCAAGATCGATTCCCGGACCATCATCGACCAGGGCGGCGCCGAGCAACTGCTGGGCCACGGTGACATGCTCTACATGCCGCCGGGCACCAGTTTGCCGATCCGTGTCCACGGCGCGTTCGTCTCCGACGATGAGGTGCACCGTGTGGTGGAAGCCTGGAAACTGCGTGGCGCCCCGGAATACAACGACGACATCCTCGCCGGCGTCGAAGAGGCCGGCAGCGGCTTCGACGGTGGCAGCGGCGGTGGCGACGATGATGCCGAGACCGATGCGCTCTACGACGAAGCGGTGCAGTTCGTGCTTGAAAGCCGCCGCGCCTCGATCTCCGCCGTACAGCGCAAGCTGAAGATTGGCTACAACCGCGCTGCCCGCATGATCGAAGCCATGGAAATGGCCGGCGTGGTCACCTCGATGAACACCAACGGCTCGCGCGAAGTGATTGCGCCAGCGCAGATGCGTGACTGATTACGTGCCGCGTGGCAACACGCGGCACGCCTTGCAACCGAATCTAAGAGGACTCCCATGCGTCTTATCCGCATGCTGTTGTTGCCTGCATTGGCCCTGACTGCTGTTTCGGCTCATGCTGACCCGGCTTCCGTCGCCAGCCTGAAAAACCTGTTGGACAAATCCCAGACCCTGACCGCGCGCTTCTCCCAGCTCACGCTGGATGCCGGTGGCACCCAGTTGCAGGAAACCGCCGGCGAGATGGCTGTGCAGCGCCCAGGGCTGTTCTACTGGCACACAGAAGGCAAGGCCGAGCAGACCATCGTCTCTGACGGCCAAAAAGTCACCCTGTGGGACCCGGACCTGGAGCAGGCGACCATCAAGAAGCTCGACCCGCGCCTGAACCAGACGCCAGCGCTGTTGCTGTCGGGCGATGTGTCGAAGATCAACGACAGCTTCGACATTACCTCCAAGCAGACCAGCAACGTGATTGAATTCACCCTTAAGCCGAAATCCAAGGACACGCTCTTTGACACGCTGTCCCTGTCGTTTGGCAACGGCGTGATCAACAACATGCGTCTGATTGACAGCGTCGGCCAGCGCACCGATATCCTGTTCTCCGGGGTCAAGGCCAACCAGCCGGTACCGGCATCCAAGTTCAAGTTCGACATCCCGAAGGGTGCCGACGTGATCCAGGAATAAACTGCCCAGAGGTTTCAAACGCTGCCCATGGACCTGTTTCGAAGTGACCCGATTGCTCAGCCTCTGGCGGCGCGCCTGCGCTCGACCAACCTGGACGAGTACGTCGGGCAGGAACACCTGCTCGCCCGCGGCAAGCCTTTGCGCGAGGCCCTTGAGCAGGGTGCGCTGCACTCGATGATTTTCTGGGGGCCGCCGGGCGTGGGTAAAACCACCCTGGCGCGGCTCCTGGCAAAAGTCTCGGATGCACACTTCGAGACGGTCTCGGCGGTGCTGGCCGGGGTCAAGGAGATCCGCCAGGCGGTGGAAGTCGCCAAGCAGCAGGCCGGGCAGTACGGCAAGCGCACCATCCTGTTCGTCGACGAAGTGCATCGCTTCAACAAGTCGCAGCAGGATGCGTTCTTGCCGTATGTCGAAGACGGCACGCTGATCTTTATTGGTGCCACCACCGAAAACCCGTCTTTTGAACTGAACAATGCCTTGCTGTCCCGGGCGCGTGTCTATGTGCTCAAGAGCCTCGACGAAGCCGCGATGCAGAAGCTCTTGCAGCGTGCGCTGAACGAAGATAAGGGCCTGGGCAAGCGCCAGTTGAGTGTCAGTGAGGAAGGCTTCAAGATCCTGCTGACTGCTGCGGATGGCGACGGTCGACGTTTTCTCAATCTGCTGGAAAACGCTTCCGACCTGGCCGAGGATGGCAGCGAAATCGGCGTCGACTTGCTGCAGAGCCTGTTGGGCGACACCCGCCGGCGTTTCGACAAGGGCGGCGAAGCGTTCTACGACCAGATTTCCGCGTTGCACAAGTCTGTGCGCGGCTCAAACCCAGACGGCGCGCTGTACTGGTTTGCGCGGATGATCGACGGCGGTTGCGACCCGCTGTACCTGGCCCGGCGCGTGGTGCGCATGGCCAGTGAAGATATCGGCAATGCCGACCCGCGTGCGCTGAGCCTGTGCCTGGCCGCCTGGGAAGTGCAGGAACGCCTGGGCAGCCCGGAAGGCGAGTTGGCGGTGGCCCAGGCCATCACCTATCTGGCCTGCGCACCGAAGAGCAACGCGGTGTACATGGGCTTCAAGTCCGCCCTGCGTGCTGCCGCCGAGCATGGTTCCCTGGAAGTGCCGCTGCACTTGCGCAATGCGCCGACCAAGCTGATGAAGCAACTCGGCTACGGCGATGAATACCGCTACGCCCACGATGAGCCGGACGCCTATGCGGCTGGCGAAGATTACTTCCCGGATGACCTTGCGCCGCAGCCGTTCTACCAGCCGGTGCCCCGCGGCCTGGAGCTGAAGATCGGCGAAAAGCTCAATCACCTCGCCCAACTTGACCGGCTCAGTCCGAAACAGCGGAGAAAGTAGTGCTCAGAACGATTCTTGCCGTGTCCGTAGCCGGCATCGCTGGTACATTATTGCGTTTCGCCACCAGCACCTGGGTCAGCGCCAATTGGCCGAAGCATTTTTATGCGGCGACCCTGGCGGTCAACCTGGTGGGCTGTTTGATCATCGGCTTGTTGTACGGGTGGTTTCTGCTTCGCCCGGAAGTGCCGATTGAGATTCGTGCCGGCTTGATTGTCGGTTTTGTAGGCGGTCTGACGACCTTTTCATCCTTTTCACTGGACACGCTACGCCTGCTGGAAAGCGGGCAGGCACCGGTCGCCTTCGGGTACCTGGCCATCAGCGTGTTCGGCGGGCTGCTCGCCACTTGGGCTGGCCTGTCCTTGACCAAACTTTGATAAACGAGAGACCGACATGCTCGATTCCAAACTGTTACGTAGCAACCTTCAGGACGTAGCGGACCGCCTGGCATCCCGTGGCTTTGCCTTGGATGTTGCGCGCATCGAAGCGCTGGAAGAACAGCGCAAGACCGTCCAGACCCGCACCGAAGCACTGCAGGCTGAGCGTAATGCGCGTTCCAAATCCATCGGTCAGGCCAAGCAGCGCGGCGAAGACATCGCGCCGTTGATGGCGGACGTCGAGCGTATGGCTGGCGAGTTGGCTTCCGGCAAAGTCGAACTGGACGCGATCCAGACTGAGCTGGACTCGATCCTGCTGGGTATCCCGAACCTGCCACACGAGTCCGTGCCGATTGGCGAAGACGAAGACGGCAACGTCGAAGTCCGTCGCTGGGGCACGCCAAAAACCTTCGATTTCGAGATCAAGGACCACGTCGCCCTGGGCGAATTGACCGGTGGCCTGGACTTCGAGACAGCGGCCAAAATGTCCGGTGCGCGCTTTGCCTTGCTGCGTGGCCCGATTGCACGCATGCACCGCGCCCTGGCGCAGTTCATGATCAACCTGCACACCGGCGAGCACGGCTACGAAGAGGCTTACACCCCGTACCTGGTCCAGGCTCCGGCGCTTATGGGCACCAGCCAGCTGCCGAAATTCGAGGAAGACCTGTTCAAGATCAGCCGCGATGGCGAAGCCGACTTGTACCTGATCCCGACCGCCGAAGTGTCGCTGACCAATATCGTGGCCGGGGAAATCCTCGACGCCAAGCAGCTGCCGATCAAGTTTGTCGCCCACTCGCCGTGCTTTCGCAGCGAAGCCGGTGCATCGGGCCGCGACACCCGCGGCATGATTCGCCAGCACCAGTTCGACAAGGTCGAGATGGTGCAGGTTGTCGAGCCGTCGACTTCCATGGAAGCGCTGGAAGGCCTGACCGCCAACGCCGAACGCGTCCTGCAACTGCTGGAGCTGCCGTACCGCGTTCTGGCCCTGTGCACCGGCGACATGGGTTTCAGTGCCGTGAAGACTTACGACCTGGAAGTGTGGGTGCCGAGCCAGGACAAATACCGCGAGATTTCGTCGTGCTCCAACTGCGGTGATTTCCAGGCCCGTCGCATGCAGGCGCGTTTCCGTAACCCGGAAACCGGCAAGCCCGAGCTGGTCCACACCCTCAACGGTTCGGGCCTGGCAGTAGGCCGTACCCTGGTGGCCGTGCTGGAAAACTACCAGCAGGCTGACGGTTCGATCCGCGTGCCTGAAGTGCTCAAGCCGTACATGGCGGGCGTTGAGGTCATCGGCTAAATGGAATTTCTGCCGCTGTTTCATAACCTGCGCGGCAGTCGTGTGTTGGTCGTCGGTGGCGGGGAGATTGCCTTGCGCAAATCCCGGCTGCTGGCCGACGCCGGCGCGTTGTTGCGGGTGGTTGCTCCCCAGATTGAAGACCAGTTGCGTGAACTGGTGCAGGGCAGTGGCGGTGAACTGATTTTGCGTGGTTATCAGGAGGCCGACCTCGACGGTTGCACCCTGATCATCGCGGCGACCGACGACGAGCCGCTGAACGCGCAAGTGTCCAGCGATGCCCGGCGTCGTTGCGTACCGGTCAATGTGGTGGATGCGCCGGCCTTGTGCAGCGTGATCTTCCCGGCGATTGTCGACCGTTCGCCGTTGGTGATCGCAGTGTCCAGCGGCGGCGATGCGCCGGTGCTGGCACGCTTGATCCGCGCCAAGCTGGAAACCTGGATTCCGTCGACTTATGGCCAGTTGGCCGGGTTGGCGGCGCGGTTTCGCAGCCAGGTCAAAGGCTTGTTCCCGGATGTGCAGCAACGTCGCGCGTTCTGGGAAGATGTCTTCCAGGGCCCGATTGCTGATCGGCAACTGGCCGGGCAGGGCGATGAAGCCGAGCGTCTGCTGGTGGAGAAAATCAACGGCGCGCCGCCCCACGCACCGGGCGAAGTCTACCTGGTGGGCGCAGGCCCGGGTGATCCGGACCTGCTGACGTTCCGCGCCTTGCGCTTGATGCAACAGGCCGACGTGGTGCTGTACGACCGCCTGGTGGCGCCGGCGATTCTTGAATTGTGCCGTCGCGATGCCGAGCGGGTGTATGTCGGCAAGCGTCGCGCCGACCATGCGGTGCCGCAGGACCAGATCAACCAGCAACTGGTGGACCTGGCCAGGCAAGGCAAGCGCGTGCTGCGGCTCAAGGGTGGCGATCCGTTCATCTTTGGGCGTGGCGGTGAAGAGATCGAAGAGCTGGCGGCCCATGGCATCCCGTTCCAGGTGGTGCCGGGTATTACCGCGGCCAGTGGTTGCGCGGCGTATGCCGGTATTCCGCTGACCCACCGTGACTATGCGCAATCGGTTCGCTTCATTACCGGGCACTTGAAGGACGGGACTTCGGACCTGCCGTGGAGTGACTTGGTGGGCCCTTCGCAGACCCTGGTGTTCTACATGGGCTTGATCGGGTTGCCGATCATCTGCGAACAGCTGATCAAGCATGGTCGTTCGGCGGATACGCCGGCGGCGTTGATCCAGCAGGGCACCACGTCCAACCAGCGGGTGTTTACCGGCACCCTGGCTGACCTGCCACGCATGGTGGCGGAACATGAGGTTCATGCGCCGACACTGGTGATTGTGGGAGAAGTGGTGCAGTTGCGTGAGAAGCTGAAGTGGTTTGAAGGCGCTCAGTCGCAAGTCTGATAACCGCGACAGATGTTCAACTGTAGGAGCGAGCTTGCTCGCGAAAAACTCAAGGTCACCGCGTTCATTCAGCATGAGCGCGTTATCGTTGACGACCTTCGCGAGCAAGCTTGCTCCTACAGGGCTTGGATCAACTCCAAATCCCTTTCCCGCTCAACCGCTCCCGGTCATGCTCCGCCTCAAACGTCTGCAACGGCCCCTTCGGCACAATCCCCGTCGGATTAATCGTGCGGTGACTGGCGTAGTAATGCCCCTTGATGTGAGCAAAATCCACCGTCTCGGCAATCCCCGGCCACTGATACAACTCCCTTAGCCAGTTCGACAGGTTCGGATAATCCGCAATCCGTCGCAGGTTGCATTTGAAGTGGCTGTAGTACACCGCATCAAACCGAATCGCCGTGGTGAAAAGCCTTACATCGGCTTCAGTCAGGTATTCTCCCGCCAGGTAACGATGCTCACCCAAGTGCTGCTCAAGGTGATCCAGTTCGGCAAACACATCATCAAATGCGGCCTCATAAGCCTTTTGTGACGTGGCAAAGCCTGCGCGGTACACACCGTTGTTCACGGCGGGATAGATTCGATCGTTTAGTGCATCAATGGTCGAGCGCTGGGCTTCGGGATAGAAATCCAGTTGATTGCCGGTCAGTTCATTAAACGCACTGTTGAACATGCGAATAATCTCCGCCGACTCATTGCTGACAATCCGCTTGAGCTTCTTGTCCCACAACACCGGCACTGTGACCCGCCCGGTGTAGCTGGCGGTGTCGGCGATGTAGCGTTGGTGCATGAAGGTGAAGTCGTCAAGCTTGTCGCCGCTGGAGCCATGGGCCTTGTCGAAGGTCCAGCCGTTTTCCAGCATCAGCCAGCTGACCACCGACACGTCGATCAGGCTTTCCAAACCTTTGAGCTTGCGCAGGATCAATGTGCGGTGCGCCCAGGGGCAGGCGAGGGATACGTATAAATGGTAACGACCGGCTTCAGCCGCGAAACCGCCTTCGCCGGTCGGGCCGGGTTCACCATCGGCGGTCACCCAGTTGCGGCGTTGCGCCTGCTCCCGTTGGAAGGCGCCGTCTGCGCTACTTTCGTACCACTGGTCATGCCAGCGTCCTTCGATCAGCAAACCCATGACTGACTCCTTGGCTAATAAGCGTTGGAGTGCAGTCTAAAGGTCTGAGTTCGAACAAAAAGCGCAAAGGCTGGGGGGTTAATGATCGACTAAATCGATTTGTCCCGGGCATCCCAGTACTGCTGGGCCAGTTCGAACGCCTGTTCCCGCGGGTGGCCGAGGCCGCGCAAGGCCAGGGCCATGGTGGCGATCAGTGCCAGTTGCGGGTAGCTGTCCTGCACCTCACCGCGCCATAGCGCCTTCAAATGCTCGGGCTCCAGGGCCGCAGGCTTGACGTGACGCTGGGCGGAGAGGGCGGGCCACTCTTCATCCCAGCTCTCGCCGCCGGTAGTGCCGTACAGGTGGCTGATGGTGTCCGGGTTGATCTCGATCTCGCCGCCGTCGCCCTTGACCACGATGCTGTTGTCGCCAAGCAGGCCGCTGGCATCGCGGTGTACGCCCTGGTAGCCCGGGTGGAAGATGCTTTGCAGGCCGCAGCGGGCGCTCAACGGGTTGAGGATGCGCGCCAGTGAATGGATCGGCGAGCGCAGGCCCAGGGTGTTGCGCAGGTCGATCATGCGCTGCAGTTGCGGCGCCCAGTCCCCCAGGGGAATAAACGCCAGGTTGCCCTGTTCAAGGGCCGCCTCCACCTGTTGCCAATTGCGGCACAACGGAATCTGCAAGCCATCCAGCAACTGCTCGGTGTAGAGCCGGCCTGCCGTATGCGCGCCGCCGCCGTGCATCAGGATACGCACGCCGTTCTGTGCCAGGCACTTGGCTGCCAGCAGGTACCACGGCAGGTGGCGTTTTTTACCGGCGTAGGTCGGCCAGTCGACATCCACATTGAGCGACGGTGCATTCAGGCGCTCGCGCACGGCTTCGGTGAAGCCTGCGAGTTCTTCCGGGCTTTCTTCCTTGTGCCGCAGCAGCATGAGGAAGGCGCCGAGCTGGGTGTCTTCGACCTTCTCGTCCAGCAGCATGCCCATGGCTTCCCGGGCTTCCTCACGGGTGAGGTTGCGGGCGCCGCGCTTGCCTTTGCCGAGGATGCGCACGAACGGCGCGAACGGATGCTCGGCAGGGGTTTCAGTGATCAACGGGGCAAAATCAGTCATAAGCAATTCGTCGGCCTGGGCAGGCCCGCCAGCTTGGCGGCGAGTTTGGCGGGAGTGCCTTTGAACAGTCGGTTGAGGTGCAGGCTGTTGCCCTTTTCCGGGCCCAGCTTCAAGGCGGTGTACTTGATCAGCGGGCGGGTGGCGGGCGACAGCTGGAATTCGGTATAAAAGCCGCGCAGCAGTTCGAGGATTTCCCAGTGTTCCGGGGTCAGCTCCAGCTCCTCGGTAGTGGCGAGGGCGTTGGCCACGTCGCTGGACCACTCGGTCAGGTCGACGAGGTAGCCGTCCTTGTCCAGTTCGAGGGTGCGTTCACCTACGGTCAAAGTGTTCATAGCCAGGTGTTGACCTTGTCATAGTCGATCGACAGCTGGACGAACGCCGGGTAATCGACACTGCCGGCCCATTCAGGCACGGCGAGGTTACGCGCCTGGCTGTCTTCGGCCAGTACAAACACTTTCACGCCCCTGGCCTGCAGGGCCTGGCAAGGCGCGCTGGCGGGTTGCAGGGCGTAGGCGCCGTCGCCGCACAGCAGGATCGCATCCTGGGTGCCACAGAGGCGCAGGCAGCTGTCCAGCCGGCTGTCGGTAAAAGGCGAGTGGGATACCACATGCAAGGTCGACATCAGAGGGTAATCACCTGGTCGTAACGGTCAATCATCTGTGAAATTTGTTCACTGCTCAGCGGCTGTGCGTTGCCGGAGGTGGCCAGCCCGCGCACGCCGAGGCTATGGCTGCAGGCAAACACCTCTTCGACGCCAAATAATTCCAGGGCCTGGAGGTTGGCGCTCAGGTCTTTCTGTTGCACGGCCCTGGCGTCCTGGCTCGCGGCCAGTTGAAACACGCCGTCATCCAGAAACAACAGGCCAATCGGCAAATCAAACGCGCCGCCAGCCAATACGATATCCAGCGCTTCACGGGCGCCGGGGCCGGACCACGGCGCCTGTCGGCTGATCACCAGCAAGGATTTCGACATGTCACGGCCCTCCGAAGCAGATCAAGCGGTCAGCGGACTGGGCGGCGTCATGCAACTGCCCAAGCCCGGACAATGCCCAAGGCGCGTCCAGGTTCACCGCGCTGCGCTGATAACGGGTGGCCTCTTCGGCATTCAGCACGCCACGGCGCAGGGCCGCGGCGATGCACACCACGCCATCGAGCTGATGCTCGCTGACAAACTCGCGCCACTGACGGGCGATATCCTGCTCATCCTGCGGCGCAACAATGTTAGTGGACGCGCTGTAGACGCCATCCTGATAAAAAAACAGCCGCACAATCTCATGTCCACCCGCCAGCGCCGCCTGGGCGAACAGCAAGGCACGGCGCGAGGAGGGCGCATGGGCGGCGGAAAAAAGCGCAATCGCGAACTTCATGGAACACTCTGAAGGCAAAACCTGTGGCAATGATAAAGCCGCAGGCAACAAAAAGCCCGCCGAAGCGGGCTTTTTGCGTGCGGCTGCGATCAGTCGTCGCGGCCCATGATGCCGAAGATCTGCAACAGGCTGATAAACAGGTTGTAGATCGATACATACAGGCTGATGGTGGCCATGATGTAGTTACGCTCGCCACCCTGGATGATTGCGCTGGTCTGGAACAGGATGCAGGCCGAGGAGAACAGCACGAAACCTGCGCTGATCGCCAGTTGCAGGCCGCTGATCTGGAAGAACATGCCTGCCAGTACGGCAGCCAGCAACACGAAGAAACCGGCGGTGATGAAACCACCCAGGAAGCTCATGTCCTTGCGGGAGATCAGCACATAGGCCGACAGGCCGCCAAATACCAGGGCAGTCATGGCAAATGCCGAGCTGACCACTTCCGCGCCGCCGGCCATGCCGAGGTAGCGGTTAAGGATCGGGCCGAGGATAAAGCCCATGAAACCGGTCAGGGCAAACGCCGACACCAGGCCCCAGGCCGAGTCGCGCAGCTTGTTGGTCAGGAAGAACAGACCGTAGAAGCCGATCAGCACGACGAAGATATTCGGGTAGCCGACGCGCATTTGCTGGGCTACGAAGGCCATCACGCCGCTGAACGCGAGGGTGAGAGCGAGCAAGCCGTACGTATTGCGCAGGACGCGGCTAACTTCTAGCTGCTCAGCCTGCGCGTTTCCATTCACTGCGTAATTTTGTTCGCGCATGGCGACACTCCTTCAGTTTTGAAACATTCAGTCGCAAGGATCATAACAGACGCTCTGTAACAAGCTATGGCGAGAGTTTGACAGTGTGTTTCATTCGGGTATTATGGCGCCCGCTGAGACAGGATGGGCTATGCTAATCCTGTGTTGCACAAGGGAAATTGGCAGAGTGGTTGAATGCACCGGTCTTGAAAACCGGCGGACGTTAATAGCGTCTCCAGGGTTCGAATCCCTGGTTTCCCGCCAAGATTTACTCAAGAGCCCCGCTATTGCGGGGCTTTTGCGTTTCTGGGGTTCAGGAATACACCTCCAATCGTTTCCGCATCATTTCAGGCAGTTTTCGCAACTCTGCAAAAAGTGGGCGTCAACGGGTAGGGTTCACTATTTCACCCACGCGCCGATAACCGTCTCGGTTATCAGTTCACGCTGGAGAAGTCAGGCACCCAAGCCGGGCGCGCTGACTGGCGTGATTCGTTACTGAGAAAAGGCGCAATTACAGGTGGAAGTCGCCCGCAGCCTCCGGCTGGTAAAGCACTTTCTTGATCTCAATCCGGCGGGTCCGGTCAGCAATTCGCCAGTCGATGGCGTCTCCCTCCTGATAGCCAAGGATGGCGGTGCCTATGTCGGAATACACGGAATGCTTTGCTGCGTTGCTGTCCGCGTCTTCAGGGTAGACCAAGGCCACTTCGAACTCTTCATCGTCCAGTTGCAGCAAGGCCCTGGAGTTCATCGTGATGACATTGCACGCCACCTGCTGCGGCTTGACGACAATGGCCCGCTCAAGCTCATGTTCGAGTTCAACAACCGCCGGGCCTTGCTCGAACGCGATCAGATCCTCGAGCCTGGCCTTGTCGATTTCAGTGATGTAGATCCTGGTGGAGTCGCCACCGGCGCCTTCGCGCAAGAACTGGAAATAGCTCGCAGCCGTCATGGAAAATGACGTCAATGTCGGCGTTTCGCTCTCCAGCATAAAGCCGCTGCGCAGAAAGGCTTTCAGCGAGCGCGAGTTGTCCGGGTGAATCTTGGCGATGAGCTTCTCGGCCCGCATGTCGAGGAAGGCCAGTTTCATGCCTTCGCGGATCGTGCTGGCGCCCAGGTTTCGGCCCCATTTGTCGCTGTCTCCGATGACCAGGACAATCTCGCAATTTGAGCCGGTCTTGATGAGACGGACAAAGCCCACCGGGGCGTCATGCCGGTCATAGGCCATAAAGAATCTGCCGCCCTGGTTGAATAGATGAGTCAGGATCGGCAACTGAGTCCGATCAATGACTTGCTCAATGGAGCGGGAGACATGACGCGAATCGCTCAGGTAGCAGGTGATGCGTTCATCCTCTAACCAATCCACCAACGTCAGCGCGTGCGCCCGCGTAATTTCAGGGCACAGCGAAATGAAAGGCTTGTTCATCTTGACCACACTTATTTGTAAAGGATTGAAGCCCTTCATGGATATGTCATGGCGGTTCTTCGGCAACCGGATATTTTAAGACATGCCGCGAGTAATGGCGAACATGCCAGAGAGTTCCAAGAAGCCACCGCTTGCTGAACCCGACCCAGGCAAGCACTCAAGAGAAAGGTGGGCTGACTACGCATCGCAGCCTGAGGGCGGCCTGTCTATCCAACCGAGCAAGCCGTTCCCGGCTGGTACTCAAATGTAAAAATTTTTATCTGGCCTCTTGAAAATTTTCCCGGCGAACATAAATTTTTATCACGCGACGCCGAATGCGGGTCGCGCACTTAATCACTTGGATTTAATCAGGAGATTTTGAGATGGCTACTACCCTTTCCTTGGCCCCTTTGTTCCGTCAATCCGTGGGCTTCGATCGCTTCAATGACCTGTTCGAGTCGGCGCTTCGCAGCGAGGCTCCGAACACTTATCCGCCTCACAATGTGGAAAAGCACGGTGATGACGAATATCGCATTGTCATTGCTGTCGCTGGGCTTACTGAAGCGGATCTGGATATACAGGTCGAGAAGGGCGTTTTGACAGTCGTTGGCGACAAGCGCGAAACCGAGAAAGCAGTCACTTATCTGCACCAGGGCATCGCGCAACGAGCATTTCGGCTGTCGTTCCGGCTGGCAGATCATATCGAGGTGCGCGGTGCTTCGATGAACAACGGGCTGTTAAGCATCGACTTGCTGCGCGTGGTTCCTGAAGAGGCCAAGCCCAAGCGCATCACGATTGGTAGCGGGAAAGAGCCCGAACTGCGTCAGGTTAGTTTGCAGTAAGTCAGCGGTAACAAAAAAGGCGCTCTTGGTAGCGCCTTTTTTTGTGTGTGGAATCAAAACGCCTACCGATCAATACCTGGCTACGCAGAGTACCCGGTAGATCCATCAACCGGGCACTCCCGCCTGTTTAGAAGATATTCAACGGGTACTCGGTAATCAGGCGTGTCTGCACCAGATGCCCCCCGGTGGAAGCATCGCCATCGTGCCAGGCTTCCCTCAGGCGAAAGGACAGCTTCTTGGCCGGGCCACTCTGCACGACGTATTTCACTTCGGCGTCGGTTTCGTGTTCCTGGTCGTTGGCGCCATAGAACCCGGTGTAGGCCGAATTGCCGGGGGTATGCGTACCGTCGATGCCGGCACCGCGAATATGGCGGGCCATGAAGCTCAGGCCGGGGGCGCCAAAGGCTCCCATGTCCAGGTCATAGCGCATCTGCCAGGACCGCTCGCCCGGGCCGTTGAAGTCGGAGTATTGCACCGAGTCAGCCAGGTTGATCGAGTTGCCGTAGCGCCCGGCACCGACGCCGGCATTGGTCTCCCCAAAGCCGACGTAGTCGAACGGCTCGTCACCATGCACTTTCTGCCCGGCCAGGGTGAAGGTCTGTGCACCCAGGGTGTAGGCAGCCGCCAGCGAGGCTGCGGTGGTGTCGATGGTCCCGGCCTTGGCGCTGCCGTCGTCCAGTGTGCGATAGAGGTTGAAGTCCAGCGCGACGGATTGGTCATCGGTCAGTGGATGAACAAGGTTCAGGTTGACGTAGTACTGATTCCACACGTCTTCCAGATGCGCTCCGTACAGCGACGCGGTAAATTCCTTGCTGAACTGGTATTTGCCGCCCGCGAAGCTGGCCGACGACGCTTCCACGCCCGCATAGCTGGCGAGAATGTCGCCGCTGCGCGAGGTGGTGGTGGTACCGGTGCCGGAGGTGTAATGGCCGGCCTCCAGGTTCAGGCCGGTGATTTCATGGCTGTCGATCTGGAAGCCTGTTGCGGTCTGTGGCATCAGGTAGTTATCGGCGGTGGCGAACACCGGCGACGTAGGCTGCAGGTCGCCGACCTTGAGCGTGGTATTGGAAATACGGAACTTGACGTCACCACCGGCCTTCGCGAAGCCATGATCCGGATTGCCATTGGCGTCGGACGGTATGTTCGGGCCACCGGCGCGGTCGGTGTCCCCGTCGATGCGCAACGCCAGGTCGGCAAACGCATCAATGCCGATGCCAATGGTGCCTTGAGTGAAGCCCGAGCTGTAGGTCGCCATCAGCGCCTGGCTCCAGTCACGAGTGTGGGCGCCGTTGCCGTTCTGGTTCCAGAACAGGTTGCGGTTGAGGATATTCAAGCTGCTGTCGGCGACAAAGCCCTTGGAGTCGGACTGATCGCTGGCATAGCTCATGGCCGGCAAGGCAAATGCCAGCGCCACGGCCAAGGTGTTGAGCTGAAGTAACGGTTGACGTTTTTTCATTATATTTTGCTCCTGTGCACGAGTTCGTGTGGGAGCATTAAGGCGACAGCCCAGGCCATCAACAAATGAAACTGGATGAAGGTTTTGATATCCCTTTTACCAAATTCCAGGCAAAGAAAAGCCCGCGATGGGGAGTGCGGGCTTAAAGGTGTTCACTTAGGAGCTGGAGTGACGATAAGCGCTCGAGTGTGAAAGGGATGTGAAAGGTTGTTGGGTGCGTAGCGTATTTATCACGAGTGATCCTCTCCTCGCACAATCCTTCCGGCCTTCACCTCATCCGCGTACCCGCTGAGCTTTTCCTGCTGAGCCGCGAGCAGTGCACCCATCTTCATCAGGGCGACTGCTTCGTCGGGTGATTTGGCGACCCCGGCGATAGTGGCCAGCTCATTGACCGACCAGGCGATAACGGCCGTCGCATCTTCGAGGTCGTAGAACAGTTCCTGCTGTGCGGTCCTTGGGCCGTCGAGCATTTCCATCAGTTCTGCCATTTACCCGTGCTCTCCAAAAAAGTGGTTCAGTGCGATCAGCTCAAGCACCGTTGCGCCAATCCTCCTGTAAGCCGGCGGACACGGCAATCGCGATTTTCCCTTGAATGCCGTTGTTGGGGCTTTCCAGGCGGGGATGGGCGAGCGGGATGTCGGCAAGGGAATAGACCGCGCCAACGTGTGGCCGCAGTTGACCGTTGGCGATCAGTGCGCTCATTTCATCCAGCTTGCCGCGGTTCTGTCGTGTGAAGACGAAGTGATAACTCGCGTTCCTGCCCCAGGCCTGGACGAGGTTCTGGGGGTGCGCCGTGTCCACAATCGTGACCACGCGACCCAGTTGCGCAAGCGCGTCCGGGCTACGGGACAATGTGGTGCCGCCGATGGTATCGAACACCACATCAACGCCACGGCCACCCGTTTCCCGCAGGATGGCGTCGACGTAATCTTCCTTTTCGTAGTCGATGATTACGTCCGCGCCCAGGCTTCGCGCGAACTCGACATTGACGTCGCGTACGGTGGTGAACACCTGGGCGCCAATGGCTTTCGCCAGTTGGATCGCCACATGGCCGACGCCGCCCGCGCCGCCGTGCACCAGGATGCTTTCTCCCACCCTGAGGGCTGCACGCACCACCAGCGCTTCCCAGGCGGTGCCGCCGACCAGGCTCAGGCTTGCCGCTTCAAGGTGACTCAGGGCAGGGGGCTTCTTCCCGATAATGCCTTCGGCCGCCACGTGGTATTCGGCATAGCTGCCGGGTCCGTCAAATATTTGCGGGGTGTACCAGACTTCGTCGCCTGGCGCGAAGGACGTAACCCCCGGCCCGACTTCCTCAACGACCCCCGATACGTCATGCCCGGTAATCGCCGGTAGCAGCACCAGGTCAGCGTAGTCGCCACGTCGGACCTGGTAATCCAGCGGGTTGATGGAGGTTGCGTGTACGCGGACCAGGACTTGCCCCGTGTGCGGAACGGGCTTGGGAACGTCGCGAAGTTCGAATGATTCCGGGCCGCCAAATGACTTGAGTATCAACGCCTTCATTGCATTTCCTCGTTTCGACAAAAAGGGATATCGCGAAATCTCGATATTCTGTGGTAAAAAAACTACAAATCTTTCCCTATTATCTCGGCAAGCCTGCGGATGGTGGCTTCATTGCGCTTGTAGTAAGTCCACTGGCCGATGCGCCTGACTTCGACCAGGCCCACCCGTTGCAGCGTTGCCAGGTAACCGGACACCGTCGACTGCGAGAGCCCGATGCCTTCCTGAATACTGCTGACGCACACGCCCACCGTGTGAACGTCCCCTTCATCTTGTGCAGGGAAGTTCTTCTCGGGGTCCTTCAAACCTTTCAGGATTTCGAGGCGTGTCTGGTTTGAGAGGGCTTTGAATATTTCGAGTAAGTCCATGGCGCGATCATATCGAGAATTACCGATATGTCAATGTATGTCAGACATAACGGGTAGTCAGTTTCAGGCCTCACCGGAGGCGGCGACCAAGGACCTGTCGCGCTGCGGGCCTCTGAGCTATAACAGTGTAAAAGCATAAAAAACAAACGTGTTTCCGGGCTGTTTTCAGGAGAGAACTCATGAGCGCCATGGACGCGGGGCAAGTGGTGCCTGGCTACGTAACCTTCGTCGGGCGTGAGGCATCGTGGGCCGGACGCCAGTTCATGAGCTTCAGCTATAGCGTCAATCGGCAGCACTTTCACAAGTCTCTCAACGAGACGGTTGACGCTTGGTCAACGACGGCGCTTCGTAAAGCCTCGTATGGCTTGCGAGTGGGAGACCCGGTGTCTGTCTGGTGTTCTCTCACCGACCCCGAGGTGTGTTGCATTGGCGAAAAACCAGCAGAGAAACCCGCGATCCTGCGGTGGATAGAGTCTCTCGGAGCGTTAGGGCCGTTATGAAATTGATCCCCACCGTTCGTCCATCGGCCGGCACTCGCGACACCGCATCGTTTCTCATGTTCAAGCACGGACATCCCGCGCTAGAACGGAGAGCCAGCATGGAAATTAACGAGAAGGCCCCTGGGAATGTATCCCAGCAAGGCGTAACGCGCGGTACAGACAATGAAACCGGGCATGATCCTCGGCGCGATCAACCTGAAGCGCCTCTACCACCGGACGATGATGCCCCTCTGGAAGAGGATATGTCGGATGTGGATGCGGCTGATTCTGTCGCGAGTGAACACCCCGACAACTGAAGCATCCGAATCAGCCCGACGCACACTGCGTCGGGCTTTTCGGTGTCAAGCGACGATTACGGCATCAGCACCGAATCAACCACATGAATCACGCCATTGGACTGCATCACATCCGCAATGCTGATGCTGGCCTTGCCACCCTTGGTATCCACCACCCACAGTTTGCCGTCATGCAGCTTGATCGTCAGCGACTCACCCTGCACGGTTTTCAACATCACGGTACCGCCGTTCTTCTTGGCGTCGGCCATCAGTTGTGCAGAGGTATGAGTGCCAGCCACCACGTGATAGGTCAGGATTTTTGTGAGATCGGCTTTGTGCTCAGGTTTCACAAGCGTATCCACGGTGCCTGCGGGGAGCTTGGCGAAAGCTTCGTTGGTCGGTGCGAATACGGTGAACGGGCCTTTGCTGTTAAGGGTATCCACCAGTCCGGCTGCCTTGACCGCCGCCACCAGAGTGGTGTGGTCCTTTGAGTTGACTGCGTTTTCGACGATGGTTTTCGTCGGATACATCGCCGCGCCGCCCACCATTACGGTGTCGGCGGCAAAACTTAGGGATGTGGTGACGGAGAGGATCGTAAAGCAGGCAACGGCAGCAATTTTTTTGTAGATGGCGTGCATGATGTATCTCCTTGGTGCTTGTGCCCTCCGGGTGAGGGTATTGAATCTACGTACCAAGGATCAAAGTGGATGCACCTCTGGAAAAATTATTGGTTTGCCGCCCTCACTGCACTTTTTCCCGTTCTTCCGATCTATCTCTGTCCCGACCACACTAATTTCCGGCGTGGACAGCAGACCCAGACCTGGTGCCGATGGATCGCACGTTACCTGTTTTTATCACCCGATGGATGCGTCAGCCGCTGTGGCTGGCTGCGGTTTTGATGCTTTGCGCCAACGGTTGCAGCCAGCAGCAGGGGCGCGATATTGCCACGCAGTTCAGCAACGGCAAGCCCGACGAGTTCTTCCAGACCAGCGTTGATCGCATGGCCACCCTGAGCATGCGCGACAACCTGCAAAGCCTGTATCTGCTGATGAGCAAGCTCTACCTGCGCAACCCCAACCAGTGGCGTCAATCGGGTTACACCGACGCGGTGACCGCCGCCCGGCAAATCCGCCAGGCCATCGAACTTCGCCAACCGCTACCTGCCCTGGGGGATCGTCGCGACCTGGCGGCGCTGAGCTATTCCCTGAGCCCGGAGTTTCGCGGCGACCGGGTAGGCGCCTTCATCTACGCGATCGGCAGCATGCTGGTGACGGCACACGGCGGGCGCACCGAGTTTTATATAACGGACTCGATCAACCCGCAGTTCGTCAGCAATGCCGCGCGCAATATCGAGAAGGCCACCTGGCTGCTCAGTCAGCGCCAGGATGCCAATGGCTCGCTGTTGCTGTTCTCCAACGAGATCTCGGAGGCGGGCAGCAACCTCAGCTTTGCCGTGGAGTTCGGCAAGATCGTCGCGCGCCTCGACCTGTTGACCCAGATGCTCGACGAACGCTACCGGCGCATCGGGCTCAACTACGCGCAAAGCTTGCTGCTGATGAATTTCCTGCCGGTGCAGTGACGATGCGGGCCTCCCTCACACCTCGGTTTGCGCTTTGCCGCGGGCAACGGTTTTCTTCGGCGCGCGCATCAGCAGTGGGCCGAACGTCGCGAGCAAACCGAGCATCACCAGCGGGAAGAACATCAGCTTGCTCAGGCCGAAGTTGCTGACGATGACGGTGATGACGGCGGGGCCCACCAGCATCCCGGAAAATCCGATGCAGTTGACGATGCCGATATTGCGCCCGGCGTGTGCCGGGTCCCGGCGTCCGGCGGCGGAGATCATCAACGGTGCGATGCACGAAAGGCCGAGGCCAAACAGCGCGAAGCCGACAACGCCGGTCACGGCCGTACCGCCCAATATCGTGGTGATCATGCCGAGGACGCACAACGTACCGCATCCAAACACCACCTGCGCATTACCGAACACAGCGGCCAGGCGGTCGCCAAAAAGACGCCCCACGAATGACGCACCGACGAACAGTGAGACCGCCATGCCTGCGGTCGAGGTGGTGGTCGCGAACTCCCGGCGAATGTATTCCTGGCCCCAGTCGGCAATTGCGTTTTCGCCCATCATGCTGCCCAGCAGCAAGGTGCCGAGAGCGATCATCACCAGCAGTGTCTTGGCCGAAGGGCCCTTGCCGGTTTCGTCCCGGGATTGGGTGCCGGCTTGCCAGTCGTCGAGCTGGGCGTCGGGCACATCATGCTTGCCCAGCAACCATCGGCTGAACACACAGCCCAGAATGAACATCGCCAGGCCCAGTACGGTGTAAGGCACCAGCACGCTGTCGGTGTAGAACCGGGTCAGCCAACTGCATGCCATGCCCAGCAGGAAGCCGCCCAGGGAATAGAAGGCATGGAAGCCGGACATGATCGAGCGTCGATAAAACCGTTCAACCTGCACGCCGTGGGCATTCAAGGCGGTATCCAGGGCGCCGCGCAACAGCCCCAGCACAGAGCCGAAACACAGCGCAAACCAGAAACCGTTGACGAAGCCCAGCGGGATAATCGAAAGGGGATAGGCGAGGGCGCCAAGGGTAATTACCGGCTTGGCGCCGAAGGTGTCCAGCAGCCGCCCGACCAGCAGCGCACCGGCTGCGGAGCCGACCCCGACCCCGAGGGCAATCAGGCCGAAACTCGAGTCCCCGAGTTCTCCCGTCAGGCCAAGCTGGGTCCTGAACACGCTTACACCGGTGGACCAGATGTACATCATGGCGCCGATCATCATGAAGCCGAGAAAGGTGGCGATACGTGCCTTGCGAATACGCGGGGGGATCGGGGTTTTCTGGAAAGTGCTTATCACGCTGCATGGTCCCTTTTGTTTTTGTGGGGTGGTTATGCAATTTTGGGTTATACGAATAACCTTGCGGAAGTAAAACCTGCACCCTGTGGGCTGTCAATGCTTTATCAATCCAGAATATGTAACAGTAACAAGGCAGTGGCTGGCGCTTGAGTTTTAAGTTATACGTATAACTCCAACTGTTCAGGTATTGGGGTTTCCGTGTCGTCTCAAGAGTTGTTATTGCCGTGCTCCACGCCGCATATGTCGGCCTACCGCTTGACGTTTCTGCTGTCCGGCCTGTGCATGGGCGCCTGGGCGCCGCTGGTTCCCTATGCGCGCAGCCGGGCCGGGGTGGACGACGGCGCATTGGGCATCCTGTTGCTGTGCCTGGGCCTCGGCTCACTGGTGATGATGCCGCTGGCGGGCATCCTGAACGCCCGCAAAGGTTGCCGCTTTACCATGCACATCGGCATCGCCCTGGTGTTTCTGACGCTGCCTCTGCTGGCGACCACACATTCATTCTTGGGCTTGATGTTTGCCCTGACCGTGTTCGGTGCAGGGTGCGGCGCAGTGGATGTGACGATGAACGTACAGGGCGTGATGGTTGAGCGTGCGACCGGGCGGTCCTTGATGTCGGGTTTTCATGGCTTGTTCAGCCTGGGCACGATTGTCAGTGCGGCGGGGATCACCGCGCTGCTCTGGCTGGGCGCCACGCCGTTGCTGGCCAGCAGCGCGGTGATGGCGGCACTGGCTGCGTTTGTCCTGAGTTACGGGCGCCAGATGCTCGGGCGCAGCGGCGAAGAGGGCAGCCCGATCTTTGTGCGGCCCACGCGTAAAGTCCTGGTGCTGGGGGTGCTGTGCCTGTTCGCGTTTCTGGCCGAAGGTGCGATTCTCGACTGGAGCGCGGTGTTCCTGACCCAGGTGCGTGATGTCGAGCCTTCCATTGCAGGCCTGGGCTACGCCTGCTTCGCCGTGATGATGGCGTTGGGGCGCTTGAGTGGCGACCGGATTCTGCTCAGGCTCGGCGCCCGGCTGGTACTGGTGGGCGGTGGCCTGATTGTAATCCTGGGCTTTCTCACGGTGGTGCTCGCGACGAACTGGCAGGTGAACCTGGTGGGGTTTGCGGTCATCGGCATCGGTTTGGCCAATATCGCGCCGGTGTACCTGTCGCTGGCGGGCGCGCAAAAGACCATGCCGGGGGAACTGGCGATTGCCGCTGCCACCAGCCTCGGTTATCTGGGTATCCTGATGGGCCCGGCGGTGATCGGCTTGTTCGCCCACGCGACGGATCTATCCTGGGCGCTGCTGGCGGTTGCCTCGCTGATGGTCGCAATCATGTTCAGTGCCACACGACTGGTTCCGAAGGTTTCCCCTCAACGGGTACACTGAGCGCCTGTTTTTTCATGACCTCGCATGAGGTTTCAAAAGGATTGGGAAGCAAGCGATGGCCGTTTCAATGAAAGACGTAGCACTGGCGGCAGGGGTGTCCCAGCCTGCGGTGTCTTACGCCTACAACCGACCTTCCAAACTGTCCCCGGCCCAGCGCGAGCATATCCTCGAGGTGGCCGCTTCATTGGGCTACCCGGGCCCCAATGTGCTGGGCCGCAGCCTGCGCTCGGGCAAGATCGGCGCCATCGGGTTGATGATGATGGACAAGTTGTCCCTGGCCTTTGCCGACCCGTGCACCATCGCCATGCTGCGCGGCA
Organism: Pseudomonas sp. IPO3774; assembly: GCF_013386835.1. Classification (NCBI taxonomy): domain Bacteria; kingdom Pseudomonadati; phylum Pseudomonadota; class Gammaproteobacteria; order Pseudomonadales; family Pseudomonadaceae; genus Pseudomonas; species Pseudomonas sp. IPO3774. Next base: position 6,699 of record NZ_JACAQY010000007.1, on the reverse strand, counting down.
TCAGTGAAGTGGGCGAGTTGGAAAATGTCGCACTGACACTGTTTCCGCTCAACAACAACCGCCTGGTGGGCCGGGGCCCGGCGGCGAGCCACGGCAGCCTGGCCCTGCGCGGGCTGGTGGATGGCCTGATTATCTCGACCCTGCCTGATGATCACCCGGCGGTGCTGGCGGTGGTGAAGCACAGTATTCCGTTCGTGGTGATCGACTCGCCGCTGGTCGAGAATTCGTTTTTTGTCGGCATCGACGATCGCGGTGCGGCTCGCACGCAAATGCAGCATCTGCTGGACCTGGGCCACCGCAAGATCGGCGTCATCATTGACCGCCTCAACCCGGATGGTTACCGCGGCCCGATTGACCTGCAACGCTTCAAAAGTGCCAGTGAGCGGATTGTCCGCGAACGCCTCACCGGTTACGTGGAGGCGGCCACCGCCGCGGGCCTGGCGTTTGAAGACCTGAGCGTGATCGAGGCCGGTGGGCTGGATTCCACGTCCGGCCAGGCCGCAGCGTTCACATTGCTGACCTCCAACGACGTCACGGCAGTGGTGGCGTGCTCGGATGTGATGGCGATTGCCTGCATGAAAACCGCCCACGCCCTCAGTCGCCAAGTCCCGCAGACGCTTTCGGTGATCGGCTTCGACGATATTCCCGAGGCGGTGCAGCTCGGGTTGACCACCATTGCCCAACCCATGGTGGAGAAGGGCGTGTACGCCGCACGCATGCTGACCGAGCAATTGAATGCCCCGGCTGATGCGCCGCTGGCGCCCGAGCAAAAGATTTTCGCCACCAAGCTGGTGGTGCGTACCTCGACCCGCAGTATCCAGCAGGCAGACGCCTGATCCCGTTGGTAAGGGATCGCTGTAGGAGCTGGCTTGCCTGCGATGGCATCGACTCAATACCACTGACAGACCGAGTCGACTGCATCGCAGGCAAGCCAGCTCCCACCTTTACCCGGGCTGCCCCTTGAAGTGTGCCGCTACTCTGAGGGCATTCGCCGCGATGGTCAGTGCCGGATTAACCGCCGCCGACGACGGGAAGAACGAGCTGTCCACCACCCATACATTCTCCAGGTCATGCAGCTTGCAGTTCAGGTCCAGCACGCTGGTGGTTGGGTCCTTGCCCATCACGGCAGTGCCGCACTGGTGGGAGTTCGTCGCGATGCCCATGCGCGCCTTGAGGATCAGCGGATACCCTGCATCACGCATGGTTTGGGTGGCCTTGTTCACCAGTCCTTCATGGGCCTTGAGGTTGTTCGGCGTCCAGTGAACCTTGATCGCACCGCGCTGTGTGTCGTAGGTGACGCGGTTGTCCTGGGTCGGCAGATCTTCCGAGGTCAGGTACAGGTCTACGCTGTGGTCAGTGATATAGCGTGAAGCGAATTTCGGCAGCCAGGGCCGCATGGCACTGATCATCGGCTCGCGGATTTTCCCCAGCATCTGCACGTTACCCAAGGGGAATGCGTTGTGCGGGCTGGCGCTGTACCAGTCGTTGATGGCCAGGGTTTTCTGGAAGGTCACGTTGTTCTTGCGTCGCGGGTCCACCGCCAGCATGAAGGTGCTGTTGTGCACCATGTAGTTACGCCCCAACTGCCCAGAGCTATTGCCCAGGCCATGAGGATGTTGAGCGTTCGCAGACTTGAACAGCAATGCCGCACTGTTGACTGCGCCGCACGCCAGCACGAAGCGTTTGGCACGCAGTGTCACCTCGCGTCCATCGAACAGACCCCGCGCTTGAGTCACGGTTTTGCCATCGTTATCGGTGTTCAGCTGCCGGATCGTGGTGCGAGTCATCAGCCGGATGCTGCCACTGCGCAGGGCGGGCCTGAGCGCAGAAACTTCGGCGTCGGCCTTGGCCTCCACCAGGCACGGATAGCCATCGCAGGTTGAGCACAATACGCAATCGCCGCCATCGCCATAGTCCACCGCCGCCGGCATCACGAACGGCTTGAGTCCGGCACGCTGCATGCTTTGTTCCAGCGCAACCAGGGCCGGGTCGTGCTTGAGTGCCGGTTGCGGGAAGGGTCCTGAACGCCAGGGTTCGCTTGGGTCAATGCCGGCCTGGCCATGCACGCGGTAGAGCTTTTCCGCTTCGGCGTACCAGGGTTCAAATTCGGCGTAGCTGACGGGCCACGCAGGCGACACGCCCTCGGCATGCTGGATCTCGCCAAAGTCCGCCTCGCGAAACCGTGGCAGCATGGCGCCGTAGAATTTGGTGTTGCCGCCGACGTAATAAAACACCCCCGGCGAAAATGCTTGGTTGGCCTGGTCCAGCCACGGTTCGGCATTGCGATAGCGTCCTTGGCCGAACACCGCTTCAGCGCTCCAGTTCTGGATTTCCCGGGGCAGGAAATCCCCTCGTTCGACGATCACAATATCCAGCCCGCTGTCACGCAGGGCATGGGCGAAGGTCGAACCGCCCATGCCCGAGCCGATAATCACCACGTCACAGTTGATCGTGCCATCTGCATCAGGTGTCACCACGTCGAGGGCGCGCGGTTCGCGCGGCGCCCCCGGTTGTGGATTCAGCTCTGCATGATGCGAAATCAATGCATCACTCATGTGAGCCGCTCCGGCATTTACAGGTGTTGTTCGGAATTACGGATTTGCCAGTACTCATCCTGGCGTTCGTCGGTGATGTATTCCGGAATCGGGAAGTCCCACCAGCCGGGCACCCAAGGGCCAGCCGCATCGCGGTCGGTGGGTACTTCGATCAGCACCGGCACATTCAAATCCAGCGCTTCCTGCAGGATAGGCTCAAGGTCTTCCGGGCGCTCCACACGGTAGGATTTGAGGCCGAAGGCTTCGCCCACCGCCTTGAAGTCCGGGCTGTAGGGCGTGCCGTCCGGGTGGTTGAATTCAGTGCCGATATGGCGGCTGGTCTGCTTGCGCTGGCCACCGCGAATCGACATGTAGCCGGCGTTGTTCTGGATCAGGAACACCACAGGGATATTGTTGGTCACGCAGATCGCAATTTCCTGGGAGGTCATCAGGAAATCGCCATCCCCGAGGATGCACACCACCGGCTGGTCAGGCGCCGCCAACTTCGCACCGATGGCCGCAGGTACGGCCCAGCCCATGGACGAGAAGCCGCCGGAGGTCAGGTGGGTACGTGGCGTATAGACCGGGAAAGTCTGCTTGACCGCGCCCTGGGTGTTGCCCGAGCCAACCACCACGATGGTGTCCCGCGGGAACACTTTGCGCAGCGCGCCGAGGGGGCGTTGCGAGGTGAACGGAAAGCGATCGGAGTCACGACGGCCCGCCAGTTTGGTCTCCCATTCTTCCTGATAACCGCGCAGGTCGCTCAGGTACTCTTCGCGCTCAACCGTCTCGCCTTTCAGGCTTTCGACAATGGCGGCGAGGGCGTATTTGGCGTCGGCACAAATGCCCACGGTCACCGGGTAGTTCTTGCCGATTTCATGCGGGTCGATGTCGATGTGGATCAGCTTCGACGGCGGGATCGCGAAGGTCACGCCCTTGGCGTAGCTGGACGACGACCAGTCGGTGAAACGGCAGCCCACGGCGATGATCACGTCTGCGGTGGACGCGACTTTATTGCCGCACAGGGTGCCGGTCTGGCCGACACTGCCGGCGAACAACGGGTGATCTTCCGGGAAGCCGCTCTTGCCGTTCCAAGTGGTGACCACCGGGATCTTCCAGGCTTCGGCCAGGGCGAACAATTCCGCGCTGGCTTCGCCGGTAATCACGCCGCCGCCGATCACCAGCACCGGGCGCTTGCTCAGTTTCAGCTCTTCCACTGCGCGTGCGGTGGCTGCCGGGTCCGGGAAGCATTTGCCGATCGGGGTGCGCTCTTCGAGGGCATGCAGGGTCACTTCAGCGGCCTCGGCCTGCACATCCATCGGGATTTCCAGGTGCACCGGCCCGGGGCGTCCGGTGACCATTGCGCTCCAGGCGCGGTGCATCATGAACGGCAACTCTTCAACACGGGTCGCCACCCAATGACGCTTGGTCACGGCCTCGGCGATTTTCGGGAAGTCGTTGTCGGTGTAGCGCTCCAGCTCCTGCAGCAAGCCATGGCCACGCATGTGAGTGGGTGGCCCGCCGGTGATCAGCATCAGGCTGGTGGAGTCGGTAAACGCGGTGGCCATGCCGATCACCGTGTTGGCGGCGCCGGCACCGATGGACGTCACTGCCGCCATCGGCTTGCCGCTCACCCGGTAGTAACCGTCGGCGAGATGCACCGCGCTCTGCTCATGGAACACCTGGATGAACTTGAGCTTGGAGTCTTCTTCGAGGAAGGCGTCGGTCAGGGTCCAGATACCGTGGCCGGGAATACCGGCGACGTATTCGACGCCATAGTTTTTCAGGGTTTGAGCCACGATCTGGCTGCCGGTCAATTTAGTCATGACAGGACTCCTTGGGTTGATGAAACGGAGGGGGTTGCCTCGGCGGTACTGGCTGCACGCCCGCGTGTCGCCCAGTTCAGGCCTTGCTTGGTCAGGCGGCGGATATTCGGGTCGGCGAGGTTGCTGGTGTCGTGCCCGATGGAGTGATAGAACACCCGCCCCTGGCCCCACTGGCGCACCCAGGCCACCGGGCTGCGATGGCCGTTGAGCCAGGGGAAGGGGTTGCCGTCGAAGGTGGTTTCAGCCAGCACATGAATGTTCGGGTCGACCTGCATGTAGTACTGCTCGGACCGTACCTCGAAATCCTCGACGCCCTGGGTCACCTCGTGGCTGTGGTCGATGACGTTGACCTGGTACGGGTGGGGAAAGCCTTCGCCCATCGGATGTTCGAGGAATGAGCCGCCGAGCACCCAGTGATATTTGAGGCTGGCGCGAAACGCCGCGCCTGCGCCGTGCCAACCCACCAGGCCGGTGCCGCTTTCGATGGCTTGCAGCAGGCGGTTTTCCTGGGACGCGGTGAGCGTCTCGGTAGTGACGGCGTTGTTCCAGCCGATCACGATCAGGTCATAACCGGTCAAGTCCCTGTCCAGTGTGAAGATGTCGGTGGACTCTTCGACCTCGAAATCCAGTTCCTGGAAAACGGTGCGCGCCCATGCCGCAATTTCGTAGGGGAAATGGCCGGGCCAGCCACCGAATAGATACAAGACTCGACTCACGGTTGATCACCTCTTTACGTTGGGTGTGATTGTTAGGTTATACGTATAACCGCTTATTTAACCTATCACTCCGAATCCCTAAGTCAATGGGGCTTACATGTTTTTCATCGGGGGTTATACGAATAACGTCAGCAGCCCGCCGCAGTGCTTCAACATTGCGTCTGTGTTGCGTCAGGTTGCGTCACCAATAGGGAGGCTGCGAAATTGCCCGGGGCAGGGGGGTAGGAAAAGATGGTTGCCAATGCCGGGGGCATGTCGCGTGCCCTCAAGAACCACCTGGAGCCACTGATGATTCGTTACCTGAAAACGCCTAAACCGGTCGAAGCCCAAGCCGAGATTGCCGCCCAAGTCCGCGATACCGTTGAGCGCATCATCGCCAACGTCGCCCGTAACGGCGATGCGGCCGTACGTGAATACTCGAAGCAGTTTGATCAGTGGTCGCCTGTATCTTTCCGGCTGAGCGACGAAGAAATTGCCGCCTGCGTGGCGAGCCTGTCCGAGCAGGAAATCGGCGATATCACCTTTGCCCAGGCCCAGGTCCGGCGCTTCGCCGAGGTGCAAAAAGCCTCGATGCACGATGTGGAAGTCGAGACCTTGCCTGGCGTGATCCTTGGGCATCGCAATATTCCGGTGAACTCGGTGGCTTGCTACATTCCGGGCGGCAAGTACCCGTTGCTGGCGTCGGCGCATATGAGCGTGCTGACGGCCAAGGTGGCCGGGGTGAAGCGCGTTGTTGCGGCCGCGCCGCCGTTTGATGGCAAGCCTCATCCGGCCATTGTGACGGCGATGTATTTGGCGGGTGCCGATGAGATCTATTGCGTGGGCGGGGTGCAGGCGATTGCTGCGTTTGCGTTGGGCACCGATACGTTCAAGCCGGTGGATATGATCGTTGGGCCGGGTAATGCGTATGTGGCCGAGGCCAAGCGTCAGTTGTTCGGCAAGATTGGTATCGACTTGATTGCCGGGCCTACAGAGACACTGGTGATTGCTGATGACAGCAGCGATGTTGAAATCATCGCTGCCGATTTGTTGGGGCAGGCGGAGCATGGGGTTAATTCGCCTGCGGTGTTTTTGACGAACAGTGCGGAGTTGGCGCAAACCCTGCCGGCGGAGATCGAGCGGCAGTTGGCGATCCTGTCCACCGCACCGGTTGCTTCTGTCGCCTGGCGCGACTATGGCGAAATCATCCTGTGCGACAGCGTCGACGAGCTGGTGCAGGAAGCCGATCGCATCGCCTCCGAGCACGTGCAGGTGATGACCCGCGATCCGTTGTATTTCCTGGAGCACATGACCAATTACGGCGCGTTGTTCCTTGGTGAGCGCACCAACGTTTCCTATGGCGACAAGGTGATTGGGACCAACCACACATTGCCTACCACCGGGACTGCGCGGTACACCGGCGGGCTGTGGGTCGGCAAGTTCATCAAGACGTGCACGTATCAGCGGGTGCTGACGGATGAGGCTTCGGTGTTGGTAGGGGAATACTGCTCGCGGCTTTGCGGGATGGAAGGGTTTGCGGGGCACAAGGAGCAGGCGGATATTCGGATTCGTCGTTACAAGAAGCACGGTTGAGGGTACATATCCGTTGTTTGGGTAACGGCCTCTATTGGTTCCGCTCTTACA